>JBKKAU010000811.1:0-16086 GCA_046714475.1 Thermoanaerobaculia bacterium | reverse complement strand
GTGAGGTCCAGCGGCAAGGCGAAAATACTGCCCAAGTACCCGCAAGCTTGGCGTTCTCGCCCCCTTTGACAAGGCTTTCTTTGCAACTAGCGGGTTCTTCTCGGCTGTCGGAAAGGCGCTTGTATCTGTTTACCGTGACGGTGGGCTTGTGAGTGCGCTGTCTATCCTCAATTCATTGACCCTGTGCCAGCCACCCCGGCCTAGTATGGTCACGCCTTCACTTGCGAGGCTTGACCGTCGATCGCATTACCAAGTACAGGGAACTCAATACGCTAGCAATGTGAATAACTATAGGCCAGCCTGGCCCTATGACAACGGCATCACTCTGATCTTGAACCCGCGGCACTCCTTCTTACGATTAAACACTTAGAAGCTGTAGAAGGAAGGTCAATCCGCCAGAATGAGCGACAATGGGCAGCCTGCTTGTTAACCACGTCGTTCAATAGCTTTCGCCCTATTGACCGCCCCCACCGCTTGTGCCATCCTTCGCCAACTCATTCTAACGGTTGAAGTTTTAGCGTCTGAGCCATCTCGGGGCTCAGGGGAGAGCATGGCCAGCAAGTGGTCCGACGATCGCTTTCTCGATGGTCTGCGCCGACAGGGGGATCCCGCGGCGGACCAGGCGGTTGCCCGTCTGATCGCGGAGCACGGGGTCAAGGCGGTCAATTCCGTCTTCAAGACCCTGAGCTCCGGCGACGATCCGATTCCGGCGGACGCTCCCGCGCCGTTCCTGGAGTTCGTCGCGGCGACCGGACAGCTGCCGCCGGGCGTCGATCAGGCGCGTCTGAACCGGGCCGGCAAGATCTTCCTGGAGCACGCTCCCACGGCGACGATCGTGCTGCTGGCGAGCTCGCTGCCGCGCGGCTATGCCGCCCCCTGTCTGTGCGAGATCCTGTCGATCTCGCGCGACCTGCAGAAGCACCCGTACGACCGGCTGATGGGGGTGGTCCAGCTCCTGATCAACATCTCGAACCCGGACGCCTTCACGCACCAGGGCCGCGCCGTGGTGACGGCGCAGAAGCTGCGCCTGCTCCATGCCGGGGTCCGCACCCTCGTCCCCAGGTTCCGACCCGGTTATCGCGAGAAGTTCGGCTTGCCGGTCAACCACGAGGACATGCTCGCCACCCTCATGGCTTTCTCCTATCTGGTGATCGACGGGCTGCGGCGGTTGAAGGTCGGCCTGACCGACGAGCAGGCGGAAGACTATTACTACCTCTGGCGGGTCTACGCGCTGCTGATGGGCATCCATCCGGAAGGGCGGCCGGAGGACGACAGCCTGATCCCGGCCACGGTCGCCGAGGCTGGCGAGTTCTACGCCTCCTACGCGCGCCGCCATGACACCGGGCCGCTGGAGAACCCCGCCGGCGTGCTGCTGAACCGGGACAACCTCGAGATGATGGAGGACCTCATCCCGAAATGGCTGCGGCTCCTGGGGTTCCGCTACGCGCCACAGATCTGCATGACGGAGCTTCTGACCCCCCAGGAATTGGCCCGGATCGGGGTCCGTCCTCTAGCTGGTCATTGGGTGAGGAAGGCGTTGCTCTCGGTGATCCTCCGGATCACCCAGGGGCTCTTTGACGTCATACCGTTCTCGTCCCGTCTGGCGAGCGTCATGTTCCAGGGAATGGTCGACGTCGACCGGGGCGGCGCCGTGACCTTCACGATCCCCGTCACCATGCGGCAGCTGCGGGGCTCTGAGCTTTGTTGAAGGAGGGAGAACCTTGAGCGATATCGTCTGGATCAACCTGGTCGACTACACACCGGCCCAGATCGCGGTCTTCTTCACCGGCTGCGCTCTGTGGCTGGTCGCCTACGGGATCTACATCCGCCAGATCGCGAAGTACAAGTACGTCGAGATGCCGGTCTTCGCCGGCTGCTGCGACGTCGGCTGGGAGTTCGTCTGGAGCTTTCTGATCGTCACCGACATGGGGATGCTGGTGCGCATCGCCTACTACGGCTGGTTCCTCCTCGACCTGGGCTACATCTACACCCTGGGGGTGCTGCGCTACGGCTGGAAGCAGCTGGCGACGCCGCAGCTCCAGCGGCGGAGCCTTTACATCCCGGCCTGCCTCTTCATCTCGGTGCTCGCGGCGGGGGCCACGTACTTCATGTACCAGCAGGGGCTGGACAACAATGCCGGCGGCCGTTCCGCCTATCTGATCCAGCTCACCATCTCATTCCTGTATGTCCCGCTGATGCTGCGCCAGTCGAGCCTGCAGCACTTCTCGTATCTGGCGGGTTGGCTGCGGTCGCTCGGCTCGGCGCTGGTGGTGGTCTTCTTCTACATGCGCTTCCCCGACGACTACTTCCTCTGCTTCATCGGCACAGTCGCGGCGATCGTGGACGGGTCCTATCTGTATCTGTTCACGAAGAGACGCCGGGCCTTGCGGGAGGGGGAGGAGCTGTTGAGCTCCACCATGGTTACGGCGGCGTAGGGGCGCGTCTCCTCTTTCTCGGGGTGAAGGCCCTCAGAACCTCCTCCGTATGCTCGCCGAGGGCGGGAGGCGCCTGGGTCGGCTCCATCCGCAAGCCGTCGATGAGGAAGGGCGCGGCGATCGTGGTGAGCGGCCCGTAGGCGCCTTCCGGGAGGTCGACCACCTGGCCGCGCTTGGCGGCGCGGCGCACCGCGTCCCCGACTTCGGCGGGGGGCGCCGCCGGGATGCGGTGCTCGCGCATGGCCCGGTCCCAGTGGGCGACCGGATGCCGGGCGAAGACCCCGGCGAGCAGCGCGTCCAGAGCCTCGCGGTTCTTCACCCGGTCCTCGCTGCTCCGGAAGCGCGGGTCGGAGGCGAGGTCCGGCCGCTCGATCGCGGCGCAGAAGCGGCGCCAGAGGTCCGCGCTGCCGACTCCGGCCACGAACCAGCCGTCGGAAGCCTCGAAGGCCTGGTAGGGGGCGAGGTTGGGATGGCGCGAGCCGAGCTTCGCCGGCTGCGTCCCCGTGGCGAGCCAGGACTGCGCGGCATAGGAGAGGAACGAGGTGCCGGCGTCGATCATCGAGACCTCGACGCGGCGGCTCCGGCCTCCGGCGTCGCGGGCGCGCAGGGCGGCGAGCGTCCCCGAAAGACCGTAGAGCGCGGCCAGGAAGTCGATGATCGCGACTCCGACCCGCACCGGCTCACCCCCCTCGAAGCCGGTGAGCGACATCAGCCCCGACTCGGCCTGGAGCACCACGTCGTAGGCTGGACGGTCGGCCTCGGGGCCGGCGGTGCCATAGCTGGTGACCGTGCACTGGATCAGGCGCGGATGGCGGCGGGTGAAGTCGCGGCTTCGGAAGCCAAGCTTGCGCCATTCGGACGGCAGGAAGTTCTCGACCAGGATGTCCGCCTCCGCCAGGAGCCGCTCGAAGTCGGCCCGGCCCTCCGGGCTCTTCAGGTCCAAGACGACCGAGCGCTTGTTGCGGTTGGCCGAGACGAAGTAGGCGCTGACCCTCTGCCCGGGAGGGCCGACGAAGGGCGGACCCCAGGCGCGGGTCTGGTCGCCGCCGTCGGGCCGCTCGATCTTGACGACGTCGGCCCCCAGGTCGCCCAGCAGCATCGCGAGGTACGGCCCGGCCAGTACCCGCGAGGCGTCGATGACCCGCACGCCGGCGAGCGGTCCGCGCGTTTTTCGGGATCGACGGGGCCGGGAGGCTTTCATGGCGGCGGATCGTACCAGCTAGACTAGCCGGGCCATGGCCGAGCCCCGGAAGATCCGCGTCGGCATCTCCTCCTGCCTGCTCGGGCAGGAGGTCCGCTACAACGGCGGCCACAAGCGGGACTCCTTCCTCACCGACGTCTTCGGCCGCTATGTCGAGTGGGTGCCGGTCTGCCCGGAGGTGGAGGTGGGGCTCGGCGTCCCTCGGCCGCCCATCCGGCTGGAGCGGATCGGGGGTGAAGACAGGCTCGTCATGCCCACCACCGGGATGGACCTCACCGAGGCCATGACCTCCTACGCCGAGAGACGGGTCGACAACCTGGCCGGCCTGGGGCTCGGCGGCTACGTCTTGAAGAAGGACTCGCCGAGCTGCGGCATGGAGCGGGTCAAGGTCTACCAGGAGGGCGGCATGGCCGTCCGCGACGGCCGCGGGACCTTCGCCGAGGTGTTGCTCCGGCGCCTCCCGCACCTGCCGGTCGAGGAGGAGGGGCGGCTGAACGATCCGCTGCTGCGCGAGGGCTTCGTCAGCCGGGTCTTCGTCTACGACCGCTGGCTGGAGGGGGAGCGGTCCGGCTGGACCCGGGCCGCGCTGATGCGCTTCCACGAGCGGCACAAGTTCCTGTTGATGGCGCGCAACCAGGCCGGGATGCGGCGATTGGGGCGCCTGCTGGGCGAGGCCGGGCGCGGCGGCGATCCCTTGGACCTGGCGCGGCTCTACCTCGAAGGGCTGACCGCCGTGATGCGCCGCCCCGCCACCCGCCGCGGGCATACCAACGTCCTGCACCACGCGCTCGGCCACGTCTCGGACGGCGTGGATCGGGGAGACCGCGAGGAGCTGGTCGACACCATCGAGCGCTATCACCGCGGGCTGGTGCCGCTGATCGTGCCGCTCACCCTGATCCGCCATCACGTGCGGCGGCTCGGGGTCGAGTATCTGAAGGATCAGGTCTACCTCGAGCCCCACCCGCACGAGCTGATGCTGCTCAACCACGTCTGATCCCGCCTTGCATACCCGGGCGTCGATGGGAGATCATCTGCAGGCTGTTTAAAAAAGGAGTGCTTCCATGAGAAAGCTCAGCTCAGTGTTCGTGTTCGTGGCGGCCCTCGCCGTCGCCGCCGTGCCCTGCTTCGCCGGCATCCACTACCAGGCGGTGAGCAAGGGAGAGGGCGCCGGCTCCGAGGCCTCCAACATGCAGGTCGAGGGCTGGGTCTCCGGACCCAAGGCCCGGGTCGAGTTCAAGGACAGCGGCAACCCTGTCATGAAGGAGGGGGCCTACATCATCACCAAGGACGGCGGCAAGACCATGGTCCTGGTCGATCCCAAGGAGAAGACCTACGCCGAATGGGACCTCCAGGGGATGATGGGCATGCTCGGCGGCGTCATGCAGGGCATGGGGCCGCTGCTCAAGTTCGAGGTCTCCGATCCCAAGGTGGAGAAGCTCGCGGAAGGGGATGGCGGCACGGTGGCGGGTCAGCCGACCAAGCACTACCGCTACCGCACCAGCTATGCCATGAAGGTCAAGGTCTTCGGCATGGGCAACACCTCCAACATCGTCACGGAGCAGGACGTCTGGGCGACGGACAAGCTGAGCGACGTCGGCCTGGGGGCCTGGCTGCGGTCCACGCCGCCGCTCACCGGCAACGAGCAGCTCGACAAGCTGGTCAAGGCCGAGATGGGCAAGGTCAACGGCTTCCCCATGAAGA
This sequence comes from Thermoanaerobaculia bacterium, assembly GCA_046714475.1. Taxonomy (GTDB): domain Bacteria; phylum Acidobacteriota; class Thermoanaerobaculia; order Multivoradales; family UBA5704; genus DASPJI01. The sequence goes on along the minus strand of JBKKAU010000811.1, from coordinate 10,749 downwards.
CGGTCACCGTCAACACCTCGACGCCGCAGAAGGGCGGAAAGCCGACCGTCACCCGCACCACCATGGAGGTGACCAAGCTCGACGCCAACGCCACGGTCGCCGACAGCCGGTTCGAGATCCCCGCCGGCTACGAGGAGACCCAGATCCTGCCGGTGGCGCAATAAACCCATGAGAAGACTACCGATCCTTACCCTCGTCCTGACTCTCGTGGCGCTCCCGGGCATCGCCCTGGGAGAGAGCTACGGCGCCGGCGTGACCCTCGCCGAGACCACCTCGATCGCCAAGATCGTGGCCGACCCGGACGCCTACGTCGGCAAGACGGTGCGGATCGAGGGCCGGGTGCTCGAGGTCTGTCCCATGAAGGGCTGCTGGATGGAGCTCTCCGAAGACCCCGAAGGGAAGGGGCCGGCCCGCCTGCGCGTCAAGGTCGACGACGACGTGATCGTCTTCCCGGTCACGGCCGAGGGGAAGCTCGCGGTCGCCGAAGGGGTCGTCGAGGCGATCCCCATGACGCGGGAGCAGTACACCGGGTGGCTCGCCCACCTCGCGGAGGAGCGCGGCCAGAAGCTCGACCCGTCGACCGTCGGCGAGGGGCCGTTCCGCATCCTCCAGATCCGGGGCACCGGCGCCCGGATCGAGGCCCGATGAGCGACGACGCCGGCGCCGGCGGCAAGCGCCCCCTGGGGGAGCGGCTCGGCAGCCGCGAGATCTTCCGGGGGCGTACCGTCCACCTGGACGTCGACCGGGTCCGCCTGCCCAACGGCAACGAGATGGACCTCGAGCTGATCCACCACCCCGGCGCCGCCGCGGTGGTGCCGGTGCTCGACGGCGGCGACGTGCTGCTGGTGCGCCAGTACCGCTACGCCACCGGCGGCTGGCTGCTCGAGGTGCCCGCCGGCAAGCTCGACCCCGGGGAGTCGCCCGAAGCCTGCGCCGCCCGCGAGGTCGAGGAGGAGACCGGCTACCGGCCGGGCGAGCTCCGGCCTCTGGGCTGGATCTGGACCTCGCCGGGCTTCCTCGACGAGAAGATCTGGCTGTTCCTCGCCACCGGACTCACGCCGGCCCAGCAGGGTCTCGGCGACGACGAGGTGCTGTCGGTCGAGCGCCTGCCGCTCCAGGAGGCCGTCGGCCGGGCCGCCCGCGGCGAGATCCACGACGGCAAGTCGGTCTGCGCCCTGCTGCGGGCCGCGCGGCATCTTTAAAGCAGGCGGTCGGCGAGCCCTACTCCGTATCCCTGATGAACAGGTACTCCTGGATGCCGTGCCGGAGCAGGAACGAGCGGTCCACATGGAAGCCGCGCAGCCGGCCGTTGAGCTCGGCCGGGACGTACCGCGGGCCGGGCCGCTCGATATGCGTCCGCCGCTCGTAGGCCAGGTTCTCCTCGTCGACGATCCGGAAGCGGATCGGCTGGGCGGGGATCTGCTTGAGGCTGGACATCAGCGCGAACAGCCGCGCCCCCGGACGGCAGAGGTGCCGCAAATGCTCGCCCAGGTAAGCCAACTCCCGGCGTTGCAGGTAGTTGAGCACGTCCCAGGCGAAGACCACGTCGAAGCGGACGTCCTCCGGTATCGAGAGGAAGCTCGTGAAGAACTCGGGGCCGGCGATCTCTCCCTCCCCCGTGGCGGACCGGGAGGTGAGCGCGGCGTAGAGGTCTTCGATATAGAGCTTGCAGCCGAACTGGGCCAGGAACTCGACGTTCGAGCCCACGGCCGAGCCCAGGTCCAGGACCTGGAGCTTCGGCCGTTTACGGATCTCCTCGAACAGGGCCGCCAGGGCCAGGGACCGATGGACCTGCGGCTCGATCTCGGTCTGCGTCGAGCCGCTCTGCTCTTTGCGCGGGCCTGAGCCGCGCGAAAACCAGGCCATCAAGCCGTCGCCGCCTGCTTGGTGTTGGCCCCCTCGGCCGCCTGCGGCTTCTGGGGAGTTTCAGTCCGTGCCGGCGTGTTCGGCCGCGCCGCGTTCTTGGGTTCCATGTCGATGCTCCCCTTGAAGCGGGAGCCGTCTTCCAGGATCACGCGCGGCGACGAGATGTTGCCGCGGATGGCGCCCGAGGTGCGCAGGATCGCCTGCTCCTGCGCGAAGACGTTGCCGTCCACCTCGCCCTCGATGATCACGACCCGTCCGAACACGTCGGCGCGGACGCGGCCGTTCTTCCCGACCGTCACGTTGTTCTGCTTGAGGTCCACCTTGCCTTCGACCCGGCCTTCGATCACCAGGTCCTCGTCGCCCGTCAGGTCGCCGACGATGAAGATCGAAGGTCCGATGGTGGCGCGTTCCGCCGAGCGGCGGGCCGGCTCGCCCGGGGTCGGGATCGGAGTCGACGGCGTCGCGCCCATCACGGGACGGGACGGCAGCGGGGACGGGTCGGGTTGAGGGGACGGTTCGTCTCTCTTGTTCCACGCCATTTGAATCTCCTTCTGTACGATCGGTATGCAGGCAGGGTAGGGGGCTGGCGAAGGGAAGTCAAGGCTCAAATAGAAATTCTGCTATAGATCATTTCCGTCGAAAGAGGACTGAGGCGGAGACCGGAGACGGCCCCCGCCCCTTCGTCGGGACGACGGGACGGCTCAGCTCGCGAGGCGGGCGTTGAGGGTGATCTCGACGCCGCCGAGGGCCTGGGAGACGGGGCATCCCTCCTTGGCCTTGCGGGCCTGCTCCTGGAAGGTGGCCTCGTCGATCCCGGGCACCGAGGACTCGTTGTCGAGCTCGATGCGGGTGATCTTGAAGTTCTCGCCCACCTTTTCCAGGTGCACCTTGGCGGAGGTGGCGACGCGCTGAGGGGCGAACCCGGCGCGGCCGAGGCCGGCCGACAGCGCCATCGAGAAGCAGCCCGCGTGCGCGGCGCCGATCAGCTCCTCCGGATTGGTGCCCCCGGCCTCTTCGAAGCGGGAGCCGAACGAGTAGGAGCCCTGGAAGGCGCCGCTCCCCAGCGCGACCGTGCCCTTGCCCCCCTTGAGGTCTCCCTCCCAGACGGCGTTCGCTTTACGTACCGGCATGATGCTCTCCTTTCAGAGTTATGGATATGCGGAGCGCTAGTGCGTGGACCCGTGCTGCTGATGCTTCTCCGGCTCGGCGAGACGGAAGACGAGCTTGGTGTCCGGCGGCAGCTCGCGGACGTCGACGATCTCCACCGGGTCTTCCGACTCCCAGTCGACGCGCAGGTCGAACTGGATCACGTCGCCGACCTCGACCCCGTCGAGAGAGACCCGCTTTCCGACGGGGAACGGCATGCTCATCGTGTCCATGCCCGACACCTTGCCCTCGCGGTTGACGAAGTTGTCGACGGCTTCGTGCATCACGTAGAGCTGGCCGGGGTTTGAAGGACTGGGGAGTCCGGTCACCTCGCCGCGGACGCTGTAGACCGTCCCGCGGTCGGCGCAGCCGAGGCAGAGGAGCAGGGCCAAGGGCAGGATCTTGCTCATTGTTCTCATTGTCCTCATTGTCCTCATCATTGTCTTCATCGTGCTCATCGGGGCCGGATGCTAGCACGGCCTCCGTGGAAGAGAAGTTGCAACGCCTCCCAGCGAGATCGAATAGAGTGCGCGGAGCGGACGACAAGGAGGGCGAGGAGGAGACATGAGCGACAAGGGCGGTTGGTGGGAAGGGGGCCGGATCGGCCGCTGTGAGCTGCGGCTCGGGGGATACGCCGCAGCCGTCGAAGCGCGGCTCGGCCGCTGGCAGCGGGAGGGCTTCGGGGAGCGCCTGTGGCGCAAGGACCCGACGCTCTGGTCGCCCGGGCCGGTGCCGGAGCTGACGGACCGGATGGGATGGCTGCAGCTGCCGGAGAGCGCCCAGGGGGAGCTCGACCGCCTGACGCGCTTCGCCGAAGAGGTGAAGGCGGACGGCTACCGGCACGCGATCGTCCTCGGCATGGGCGGATCGAGCCTGGCGCCGGAGGTCTTCGCGCGCACCCTGGGATCGGCCCCCGGCTACCCGTCGCTCGAAGTGCTCGACAGCACGCACCCGGCGGCGGTGCGGGCGATGGCCGAGCGCCTCGACCTGTCGCGGAGCCTGTTCCTGGTGTCGAGCAAGTCGGGCACGACCACCGAGACGCTGTCGCTGTTCCGCTACTTCTGGGACCTGACCGGCCGCGCCCTGTCGGGGGACGACGTGGGGCGGCATTTCGTGGCCGTCACCGATCCGGGGACGCCGCTCGAGCGGCTGGCGCGGGAGCGCCGCTTCCGCGACGTCTTCAACGGCCCCGAGGAGGTGGGAGGCCGCTATAGCGCCTTCACCGCCTTCGGGATGGCGCCGGCGGCGTTGATCGGGGCGAGCGTGCGGGTGCTGGTCGACCGCGTCCGCGCCATGGCGGAGGCCTGCGCCGGCGACGTCCCGGCGGCCGAGAACCCCGGGCTGCGTCTGGGGGCGGCGCTGGGCGAGCTGGCCCTGGCTGGCCGCGACAAGGCGACCTTCCTCACCTCGCCGCCCCTGGAGTCCTTCCCCGACTGGCTGGAGCAGCTCATCGCCGAGAGCACCGGCAAGAACGGCCGCGGCATCGTCCCCGTGGTGGGGGAGCCGGCCGCCGGACCGGAGGCCTACGGCTCCGACCGCCTCTTCGTCGGGCTCCTGATGGGGGAGGACGACGGGCTCGAAGAGCGGCTCACCGCCCTGGAAGGGGCCGGCCATCCGGTGGCGCGGATCCGTTGCGACGCCGGGGTCGACCTCTGCGGCGAGATGTTCCGCTGGGAGGTCGCCGTGGCCGCGGCGGGGTCGGTGCTCGGGGTCAACCCGTTCGACCAGCCGGACGTGCAACTCGCCAAGGAGCTGGCGAGCAAGGCGATGAAAGAGCAGGGGTCCGGGGCGCGGCCGGCGGCGGACGGCAGTCCGCGCGCCTCCGACCCCGCGATCCTGGGACGCGAGCTGTCCGGGTGGCTGGAGGGGGCCGGGGCCGGCGAGTACCTCGGCCTTCACGCCTACCTGCCGGCGAGGCCGGAGACCGGCCGCCTCCTGCACCGGCTCCAGGGGGCGCTCCGCGACCGGACCCGTCTCGCCACGACGCTCGGGTACGGTCCCCGCTTCCTCCACTCGACCGGGCAGCTTCACAAGGGCGGCCCCGGAGAGTGCCGGTTCCTGCAGCTGATCGACGAGCCGGGGGAGGAGGTCGCGGTGCCGGAGACCGACTACAGCTTCCGGACCCTGATCCGTGCCCAGGCCGACGGCGACCGGGAGGCCCTGGAGCAGCGGGGCCGCCGCGTCCTGCGCCTCCAGCTCGGCGCGGACGTGCCGGCGGGGCTCGAGGCCCTGCTCGCCGCGGCGGGGGCGGGAGGCGATCGCCGGTGATCCTGGGCGGGGACGTCGGCGGCACCAAGACCAACCTGGGGCTCTTCGAAGCGGACGGCGGCGTGCCGCGCCTGGTGCGGACCGCGACGTTCGGCAGCGAAGACTTCCCCGGCCTCGCGCCGATGCTGGCCGAGTTCCTGGCGGGAGAGGCGAAGAGCATCCGGACAGCCTGTTTCGGCGTCGCCGGCCCGGTGCTCGACAACCGCACCCAGACCCCGAACCTCGCCTGGGACGTCGACGGCCCGCGGGTCGCCGCGGAGACCGGGCTGCCGTCCGTCTTCCTGATCAACGACCTGGTCGCGACCGCGGAAGGGTTGCCGCTCCTCACCGGGGACCAGCTGGCGACGCTCCATCCGGGAGATCCCGTTTCCGCCGGCAACCGGGTGCTGATCGCGGCCGGGACCGGTCTCGGCATGTCGCTGCTGCCCCGGGTCGGCGGCGCCTGGCTGCCGGTCGCCTCCGAAGGCGGGCACGCGGACTTCGCGCCGCGCGACGAGGAGGAGGCGGGGCTCCTCTTCTTCCTCCGCCGCCGCCTGGAGGGGCGGGTCAGCGTCGAGCGCGTGGTCTCGGGTCCCGGCCTCTACAACATCTATGAATACCTGCGCGAGGAGGGCCGCGTGCCCGGGAGCGCGGAGGTGCGGCAGGCGCTGGAGCGGGGAGACGACCCGGTGCCGGTGATCGGCGAGGCCGGGCTCGCCGAGCGTTGCGGTCTCTGCGCCCGCGCCCTCGACCTGTTCGCCGCCGCCTATGGCGCCGCCGCCGGCAACCTGGCGCTGGTGGGGACCGCCACGGGCGGCGTCTACCTGGGCGGCGGCATCGCCCCCAAGATCCTGCCCAAGCTCCAGGAAGGCGGGTTCGTCCGCGCCTTTCTCGACAAGGGACGGTTCGCCGGCTACGTCGAGCGGGTGCCGGTCCGCGTCATCCTGAACGACAAGACCGCCATGCTCGGCGCCGCCCGGTGTGCCCTGGCGGCGCTGGCGCGGCGGTAGCCCGATCCCCAGGTGCTTGAGGCGCTCGCATGGGTCACCTCGAGAAGTAGCGTTGAGCGATGGCGTTCAGGAAGACGTCGAAATCCTGGAGATGCTGTTCCAGGATGGCCCAGACTTCGGGTGGGTCGACGCTCTCGTAGAGGTGGACGATCCGGTTCCGGAAGGAAGGCATACGGAGGAGAGGTTCACTCCCTTCTCTCGGCAGAACGCCCTGCTTGACGAGGATCGCCAGGGAGTCGCGGTAAGCCTTGGGAATGCCGAGCCCCTCCCGCGCGACGATGTGATTGGCCGTATCGAGCACGGCCTGGATTGCGACCTGCAAGCTCCTCAAGGCGGCTCCCTGCAGGATCGGGTCGGACAGGAACGCCTCTTCGCCGCGGGCGCGGATCTCTTCCAACTGCCGCAGGGAGTCGCGGATGAACTGGACCTTGGTCCGGACCTTCTCCAGATCAAGCGTCACGGCCGTAGCGCTCCGCGAAAGCCTGGTCGTAGTCCTGGACGAACCGCTCGTGGGCAACGATGTAGTCCGCGTGCCGGATCAGGACGCGTTCTACGAAGTCGGCAAGGGCTTCCTGGTCCTTGCAGACGAGCTGGCGGCCGGTTTCGAGGACCCGGAACTGGAAGATCACGGGAGAGCGGTTGAGCACGGTGACCGAGACGTCCTCTTCCCGCAGGATGCCGCAGATCCGGCCATGGACGAGCAGCTCTCCTTCGAGGTCCGGGACCTGCTCCGGCTGGTACAGCAGGGCCAGGTCGAGGTCGCTCAAGGGCGTCTGGTACGGAGTGCCGTAGGAGCCGTAAATCCAGGCGGCCACCAGTCCGTCCAGACCTTCGAGATAGGTCTTGAGGTCGGGCAGGTAAGGCTCGACGTCGATCGGCTCCCGTCCCTCGTTCTGCCTCATCGCGTCCTCCTGACGCCAGCAAGGTACCACGCCGTAAGGAGAGGCGTCACCGCTCCCGGATGGCCTCCCGCGCCATGGAGGCCACCGAGCAACGTTCCTGGCAGGTCGTCCGTATACTGTTATGGAGGACCTGGAGACCACGGCATGAAGATCTTCCTGAAATCGCTGGCCGCCCTGCTGTTCCTCGTCCTGGTCGTCTGGGCGATCCGCTCCGACTCGCAGGAGGACCGCGTCGCCGCCGCCGCCCTGGCCCGCGCGGCCGCCCCGCCGGCCGGGGACGCCTCCTGGCGGCTGGCGCCGCTCTGGGACGACGGCAAGGCCGAGTTCTGCGCCTACGAGGCGGCCTGGCCCCGCTACGGGCACCGCTTCGAAGGCCGCGCCCTCATGGTCCTGGTCAAGGAGCCCTGGGCTCCCGACCTCAACGTCAAGGCCGACAAGCCGCGCGCCGACGGCTTCGAGGTGCTCAAGCTCAACCACGTCCGCGACGTGGCGACCGGCATCTACACGTACCACCAGATGGCGAGCGTCTACACCCACCGCGGTTCGGGGGTCCTGGAAAAGATCGCGGCCACCAGCTCCGAGGCCTGCGGCGTCACGACCTCCGAGATGGTGGACGGCCGGCTCTCGACCCACTCCTACTTCGACGGCCAGGGGGACCGTTCGCAGCCCTACCCGGCCGGCGCGCTGCCGGAGGACGGCCTGCCCGCCTCGCTGCGCGACTACGTCGCGGGGCCTGTGCCGGCGACCCTCGACGTCTTCCCGTCGCTGATGGCGGCGAACCTCCCCAAGCTCGAGCCGGCGACCTGGCGGGTGGAGAGGAGAGACGCCGGCGAGGTCGAGACCCCCGAGGGCGGCGTCCCCGGGGTCGAGGTCCGTCTGGTCCAGGGCAAGTCCTTCCTGGCCTATACCTTCGAGCGGCAGGCCCCGCACCGCCTCCTGCGCTTCGAGAGCGGCGACGGCACCCTCTACAAGCTGTCCAAGTGCGAGCGCATCCCTTACTGGCAGATGCACAACCCGGGCGACGAGGCCTGGCTGCCCGAGCGGGTGCGGTAGGAGCCCTGGTAGGAGCCCTCACCCCCATCCCCTCCCGCCCCACCCACGCTCCCTCCCCGGAGGGGGGGCGGGGGGTGAGGGCTTCGGGCTCTACAGCGTGGTCAGCACCTGCTCGATCCGCTCCAGCGCCCAGTCGATCTCCTCCTGGGTGATGGTGAGCGGCGGGGCGATGCGGATGACGTTGTCGTGGGTCTCCTTGCAGAGCAGGCCCTGCTTCTGGAGCGCCTCGCAGAAGCGGCGGGCGCCGCCGGCCTCGCCGTGCAGCTCGATGCCGATCCACAGGCCCTTGCCCCGCACCTCCTTGACGTGCGGCGAGTCGATCGTCCGCAGGCGGTCGAGGAAGTAGGGGCCGAGCTTCGCCGAGTTTTCGACCATCTTCTCCTCGACCAGCACGCGCAGGGCCGCGCGGCCGACCGCGGCGGCCATGGAGTTGCCGCCGTAGGTGGAGCCGTGGTCGCCCGGCTTGAAGACGCCCAGGACGCGGTCGTCGGCGAGGATGCCCGACACCGGGTAGAAGCCGCCGGAGAGGGCCTTGCCGACGATCACCATGTCGGGACGGACGCCCTCGTGCTCGTAGCAGAAGAGCGTGCCGGTGCGGCCGAGGCCGGACTGGATCTCGTCGCAGATCAGCAGCGAGTTGTACCGCTCGGTGATCTCGCGCAGCCGCTTGAGGTAGCCGTCCGGCGGGATGATGATGCCGGCCTCGCCCTGGATCGGCTCGACCAGCACCGCCGCGACGTTCTCGTGCATGGCCTGCTCGACCGCGTCGGCGTCGCCATAGGGGAGGATGCGGAAGCCGGGGGTGAACGGGCCGAAGCCGGACCGGTACTGCTCGTCGCTGGAGAAGCCGACGATGGTCGTGGTGCGGCCGTGGAAGTTGTTCCCGAAGACCAGGATCTCGGCCTTGTCGGCGGGCACGCCCTTGACCGTGTAGGCCCACTTGCGGGCGGTCTTGATTGCGGTCTCGACCCCCTCGGCGCCGGTGTTCATGGGCAGGAACTTGTCGAAGCCGGACAGCTCGCAGATCTGCTGGTAGAAGGGGCCGAGCTGGTCGTTGCGGAAGGCGCGGGAGGCGAGGGTGACGCGTTGCGCCTGCTCGATGAAGGCCTGGAGGATCCCGGGGTGGCAATGCCCCTGGTTGACCGCCGAGTAGGCGGCCAGGAAGTCGAGGTACTTGTTGCCCTCGACGTCCCAGACCCAGACGCCTTCGGCGCGGGCCACGACGACGTTGAGCGGGTGGTAGTTGTGCGCTCCGTAGCGGTCCTCGAGCGCGATGTAGTCGGCAGTCGTCAGCGCGGATTTCTCTTCCAGCACAGCCGTGCTCATGTCTCCTCCGATAACTGCAAGGGCGAAGTTTGAAATTGAAAATTGCAGGGGTCGAGTCGGGTCAGCCGGCGTGGGGCCGTGTTGGGACAGGCTGAACGCATACGGCTTCTAGATCTTATATCACGAAGACCATGCCTTCACCAGCCCCCGCCGGCCCCCGCCAGTGGTATCATGCCGGCTTTAAAACCAGCGCATCTGCCGGCCCGGCCCTGACGGCTCGTCCGGTCAAGGTCGGTAGGCCTCGCGCGACCCCGGGAGCCCATGGTCGACTATTCCAACATCCCCCGTGATTCGAGACGCGTGCCGCTGGAGACCCGCGTCCAGTTCAAGTTCGACCGGTTCAGCGGCTTCATCAGCGAGTACTCGTCGAACATCTCGCCGGGAGGCATGTTCATCCGGACCTACAGCCCCGAGCCGTCGGGGCGGATCCTGGATTTCGAGTTCCACCTGGGCGACGGTTTCGAGCTGATCAAGGGGCGCGGCGAGGTGGTCTGGAACCGCGCCCACGACGAAGGCGCGACGCGTCCGGCGGGCATGGGCATCCGCTTCCTGGAGCTGAGCCCGGAGAGCAAGGACCTGATCTACCGCATCGTCGACACCTACGTCCAGGAAGGGGGGATCCCCTTCGACGTCAGCCTGGTGCCGCCCGACCCGATCCCCCTGGACCCGATCCCCGTAAAACCGACGGGGCCGCCGACCCGGGCCGCCGTTCCGGCGGCCGCCCCTCCGTCGGGCCTGCCGGCATTCTCCCGCGACCTGCCGCCGGAGTTTTCCGTCGAGGAGGAGCCTTTCCAGCTGGACCCCTTCCCCGCGCCGCCGCCGGACCTGGACATGTCGGGCGGTCCTCCGTTCGAGCCGACGGACGACCTCCCGCGCGCCGCTTTCTCGCCGACGCTCTTCACGCCTCCGCCGTCCGATCCCGAGCCGCCCGCGAGCCCGGCGCCTCCGTCCTTCTATCTGCCCGATTATCTGCCGGAGGCATCCGCTCCCCGGGAGGAGCCGTCGCCGCTGGCGAACTATGCCGGCAGCGCCAGCGCTCCGCAACAAAGGCCCCGGAGACTGCCGTGGCTTCTCCTCGGGCTGGGCCTGGTGGCGCTGGTCGCGGTTCTCTTCCTGATGCGGGACCGGCTGCTGGAGTGGGCCGGCCTGGGCGACGAGCCGACGATCGCCCAGGCGCCGTCGCCGGAGCGGCCCCGGCG
>JBKKAU010000810.1:0-10004 GCA_046714475.1 Thermoanaerobaculia bacterium | reverse complement strand
CTCCGGCACCGGCAGCGCCTTGCGGTCCACCTTGCCGTTGGGCGTCAACGGCAGCGCCGGCAGGACCACCCATGCCCCGGGCAGCATCGCCTCGGGCAGCGTCCGCGCCAACCAGGCGCGCAGCTCTCCCGGCTCCACCCCCGCCTCCAGCGCCACGTAGGCCACCAGACGCCGGTCGCCGGGTGCGTCGTCCTCGCGCGCCACCGCCACAGCTTCGCGGACCTCCGGATGGCGCAGCAGGGCCGCCTCGATCTCCCCCAGCTCGATCCGGAAGCCCCGGATCTTGACCTGGTGGTCGAGGCGGCCCAGGAAGTCGAGCGCCCCATCCGGACGCCGCCGCACCAGGTCTCCTGTGCGGTAGAGCCGGCCTCCGTTCCCGAACGGGTCGGGCACGAACCGCTCCGCCGTCAGCTCCGGCCGACCCAGGTAGCCGCGCGCCAGCCCCTCTCCCCCGAGGTACAGCTCGCCCGGCACGCCCACCGGCACCATGCCTCCCCGCGCGTCCAGTACAAAGGCTCGAGTCCCCGCGATCGGACCGCCGATCGACGGCGCCGAGCCGTCCTCGGGCGCCTGCGCCCAGGTCGAATACGTCGTGTCCTCCGACGGACCGTACAGGTTGAGGACCCTCTGTACCGAAGGCTGCGCGTAGATCCGCCGCGCCAGCTCGCCCGGCAGCGGCTCGCCCGCCAGGTTGACCGTCCGCACCGAGTCGGGCAAGCCCCCGCCCCGCACCAGATCGGCAATCGCGGAGGGCACGGTGTTGACCAGCGTCACCTCGCCCGCTGCGGCCAGACGCGGCAGCTCCAGTGCGTTGTCGGCCAGGATCACCCGCCCGCCGCACGACAGCGGAACGAAGATCTCGAACACCGACAGGTCGAAGCTGATCGAGGTCGAGACCAGGACGCCGGACAGCTCCTCCGGGGAGAAGACTTCCTGCGCCCACCGCACCAGCGTCACGGCGCTGCGATGCTCGATCGCCACCGCTTTGGGACGGCCGGTCGAGCCCGAGGTGTAGATGAGATAAGAAATGTTGCCAGCTCCTACCTGGGAGGGGGCAAACCCCTCTCCTGCGGGGGAGGCGGGGGACCGCACGTCCAGAATCGGACCCCGGAATGCGAGATCGGGGGCTCCCTCGCCGGTGACCAGGACGGTGGCTCCGGAGTCTTGCAGGAGGTAGGACAGGCGCTCTTGCGGATAGGCCGGGTCGAGCGGCACATAGGCGCCGCCGGACTCCAGAACCGCGAGCAGCGAGACCACCAGGTCGGCCGAGCGTTTCATCGAGACGCCGACGCGGACCTCGGGGCCCACGCCCAAGCCGCGCAGGTGGCGGGCGAGGTCGCCGGCACGGCGGGCCAGCTCGGCGTAGGTCAGCCGCTGCTCCCCAGCCACCAGCGCCTCGGCCTCCGGAGTCTTCCGCGCCTGCTCGGCCACCAGCTCGTGCAGGCAGGCGTCGTGTGGCCAGATTCGCTCCCCAGGGGCGTTCCACTCCAGGAGTTGGCGCTGCTCAGCCTCATCGAGATACGGCAGCTCGGCGACGGGACGGGATGGATCGGCCGCCATGGCACTCAGCAGGTTGGCGAAGTGGAGCAGCATCCGCTCCACCGTGGCCGGCTCGAACAGCGCGGCATCGGCCTGGAGAGATACCGTGAAAGCGTCCGCGGTCTCGGCCGCGGTCAGTGTCAGGTCGAGTTGCGCCCCGGGCGGCTCCAGCGCCACCGGTTCGAGCGAGAGCGCGCCCAACGGCAGCCGTGCGCCGTTCCCTCCGAGCGCGAATGCCGCCAGCGCCTCCAGGTCCGGAGACGGCTTGTGGAAGACCAGCATCGCCTGGAACACCGGCGTCCGGCTCGGGTCGCGCTCCGGCTGCAGCCGCTCGGCGACCAGCGGGAAGGGCAGCTCGCGGTGCTCGAAGGCCTCCAGCGCGGTGCGCCGTACCCGGCCCAGCCAGCCGCCTGCCGTGGGGACCCCCGAGAGGTCGGCCCGCAATGCGATCGGGTTGACCAGGTAGCCGACGACGTCGCGCAGCGGCTCGGCCGAGCGCAGCGAGCTGGGTGTGCCGACCGCGAAGTCTTCCTGCGAGCTGTAGCGGCCGAGCAGCGCCTGGAAGGCCGCCAGCAGGACCATGAACGGCGTGCATCCGTGCTCGCGCGCCAGCGACCGTACCGGCCCCGACTCCAGGCGCATCGTCCGGGAAACGCCGGCATAGGTCTGGACCGGCGGCCGGGGGTGGTCCAGCGGCAGGTCCAGCGGCGGCACACCGGCCAGCCGCTCCCGCCACCAGCCCCACAGCCGTTCGCCCTCGGCCCCGGCAAGCCGCCGCTCTTCCCAACGCGCGTAGTCGCCGAGCCCCAGCTCCACCGGCGCCAGCTCGCCGCCCACGGCCAGCAGGCCCAGCTCGCGCGCCAGCACCGCCAGCGACCCGAAGTCCGCCACGATGTGGTGCACCGAAACGGCCAGCCAGCGCTCGCCGCCGCGGCTCACCAGGGTGACCCGGAACAGCGGCCCCCTCTCCAGATCGAACGGCTGGAAGACGGCGGCGCGCAGCCGCTCCAAAACCCCCGCGTCACTCTCAGCCTCTTCATGGATGAAGGCCAGCTCCGCCTCTCCGGCGATCCGCTGCACCGGCCCTTCCGGCTCCTCCGGGAATGTGGTGCGCAGCGCGGGATGGCGGTCGACGAGAGTCTGGAAAGCCCGGCGCAGGACCTCGGCATCGATCTCGCCGTGCAGCCGGGCTGCTCCGCCCAGGACATAGGCCAGGCTCTCCGGCGCCAGCCGGTGCAGGAACCAGAGCGCCTTCTGGCCTGCCGTGAGCGGCTGATCTCCTACAGCGGCCGACCTCTCAAACTCCGACAGCCCGTACGAGGACGGCAGGACGAGACTTTCGGCGATCCGTTCGGCCAGTTCTCCGGTGCCACGGCCCTCTAGCAGCTCGGAAAGCGGCAACGGCACGCCCAGGGCCGCCTCAACCCCGGCCTTGAGCTCGATCGCCTTGAGCGAGTCGAGGCCAAGCAGGGTCAGCGGCTCGTCTGGACGGGGCCTGCGCCCGAGCAGCGCCGCCGACCGGTCTTCCAGGAAACGCAGCACCGCCGACCGGCGTTCATCGGCTTCCAGCCCTGCCAGCGACTCCCGGGTAGGGGCCGGGGATGCTTCGTGGACCTCGGGCCCGGGCCTCTCCAGCGTGCTCGCGCCGACCACAGCCAGACCGCCGGCCAGGTACCCCGCGCGGCAGGCATGGCGCTGCACCTTGCCGCTGGAGGTCTTCGGCAGCGTCCCGGCGCGCAGGAGCACCACGTCGCGCACCTGCACCTCGTGCTCCTCGGCCACCGCGCGCCGCAACGCCCCGGCGATCTCCTCCAGGTCTGCTCCGGGGTGCCTCTCCACCTCGTGGACGACGATCAGGCTCTCTTCTCCATCCACATCCACAGGGAAGGCAGCGCCGCAACCGGGGCGCAACGCCGGGTGTGCCCGCTCCGCCGTCAGCTCCAAGTCCTGCGGGTAGTGGTTGCGGCCACGCAGAATGATCAGGTCCTTGAGTCGGCCGGTGACGAACAGGCCATCATCCCCCACGAACCCGAGGTCTCCGGTACGCAGGAACGGCCCCTCGCCGGAGGCCAGCCGCGCCCCGAACGTCTGCTCCGTCTGCTCGAGCTTTCCCCAATAGCCGCGCGCCACGCTCGGGCCCTGGACCCAGATCTCCCCCACCCGGCCCTGCGACAGCTCCTCCCCGGTCTCCGGATCGGCGATCGCCACCCGCTGGCCCAACCAGGGCCGGCCGCTCGCCACCAGGTTGCGGGCGCCCGGTCCCGAAGACTCCTCCACCTCGTGCCGCTCCAGCGCCGACGCCTCGAAGCTCCCCTGGGCAAACGGCGCCCCTGGCGTGCCCCCGGTGACGAACAGCGTCGCCTCAGCCAGGCCGTAGCACGGGTAGAACGCCTCACGATGGAACCCGTAAGGTCCGAACGCCTCGGCGAAGCGCTCCATGGTCTCGGCCCGCACCGGCTCGGCGCCGTTGAAGGCCACCCGCCAGCTCGACAGGTCCAGCCCCTCGCGCTCCTCCGGGCCGACCTTGCGCACGCACAGCTCGTAGGCGAAGTTCGGGCCGCCGCTGGTCGTGGCGCCGTATCGGCCGATCGCCTCCAGCCAGAGACGCGGCCGCTGCAGGAAGGCCATGGGCGACATCAGGACGCAGCGGGCGCCGCAGTAGAGCGGCTGCAGCACGTTCCCGATCAGCCCCATGTCGTGGTAGAGAGGCAGCCAGCCGACGATGACCGACTCCTCCGATTGGCCGAAGGCCTGCCGGATCATCTCCTCGTTGTGCAGCAGGTTGGCCTGGGTCACCACCACGCCCTTGGGCGCCGAAGTGGAGCCGGAGGTGTATTGCAGAAAGGCCGGGGCATCCCCGGTGATCGCGGGCGGCTCCCAGTCTCCCTCTACGACCGGGTCGTCGACAGCCAGCCAGCGGCCATCCCGCAGCTCCGGCAGGGCGGCGGTCAGCCCTCGCAGCTTGGAGTCGAGGCCGGACAAGGTGAGGACGGCCGCGGGCCGGGCGTCGCGGACGATCGAGCCGAGGCGCGGCAGCGTGCGCGGCGAACGCGGCGGATAGGCCGGCACCGCCACCGCTCCGGCGTAGAGGCAGCCGAAGAAGGCGGCGATGAAATCAAGCCCTGGGGGGAAAAGCAGCAAGGCGCGCTCCCCGGGGACTACCCCCAGGTCGCGCAGCCGCAAGGCGACGGCACGGGCTCGCGCATCCAGCTCGGCATAGGTCAGGCAGGCCTCTTCCGAGCCGCTGTCGGAAAGGAAGGTATAGGCCCGCCGCTCCGCGTGCTCGCCCGCCCTGGCACGCAGGATGTCGCGCACGGTGGAGATCGATGTTGCAAATCCGTTCACTTCTGATTTCCCATCGAGACGCAAAGCCCCTCCCCACAGGCCCACAACATCACCGGCCCTTACGGGAGCTCTGCAGCGGAAGACTTGTGAAGGGGCCGAGGCCGGCGGATGCAGGCCCTTGCGCGTTCTTAAACCCTCGGTCTGTACACCGTACCGTCACCCCCAGCCAAAGTCTGGAGGTCCGGAAGATCCTGCGGAAGCGTCGGGGCTCCGGATATCGGCTTCGCCTCGCGCTCCGGTCTCCAGCGGTTGTCCTTGCGGTCGAAACAGGGCTTGCCCAGGGTCCCCGCCACTCGCAACTCGCCCTTGCTGATCTTGTTCGTCGCCGTCCTCGGCAGATCGTCGCACAGCTCGAAATAGCGCGGGATCTCGAAGTCGGCCAGGGAGAGCCGGCACAACTCGACCAACTCCTCGGGCGTCGGCGCGAAGCCGGAGCGGGCGATCACGTACGCCTTGACCTCTTCGCCTCCGAGGTCGTCCCTCACTCCGACGACCGCCGACAGGGCGACCGCGGGGTGCTGGTTGAGCACCTCCTCCACCTTGCCGGCGAAGATGTTCTCGCCGCGTCGCCGGATGATGTCCTTGTCGCGGCTGACGAAGTAGAACCAGCCCTCCTCGTCGTACCGGCCCAGGTCGCCGGTGCGGAACCAGCCGTCGACGAAGCAGGACCCGGTGACCTCGGGCAGGCCGGTGTAGCCGGTCATCATGACCGGGTTCTTCCGCACCTGGATCTCGCCCACCTGGCCCGGCGGCAGCGGCCGGCCCCCGGCGTCGGCGATGCGGACCTCGTTATAGGGGAGAGGCCGGCCGATCGAGCCCCGCCGGCGCTCTTCGAGGTCGTTGCACAGTACGGTGTTGGTCTCGGTGAGGCCGTAGCCCTCCACGACCGGAACGCCGAACCGGCCCTCGAACGCGTCCGCCACCTCGGGCTTGGCTCCGCCGCCGTAGACGGCGCGCAACGAATGCCCGCGCTCCTCCGGACATTCGGGCAGTTGGCAGAGGCAGGCGAGCATCTCGCCCAAGTGGCGGACCACGGTGATGCGGTGCCTCTGGACCTGCGCCCAGAAACCGTGGGCGCTGAACTTCGGCACCAGGACCAGGGTTGCTCCTCCCGCCACGGCGCTCACCGCGAAGGCACCGCCGGCCATGTGGAACAGCGGCAGGCAGGCGAGCAAACGGTCCTCGGGCGTCATCCGCATCCAGCGCACGAACTCCCGCGCCGGCAAGACATAACCGTCGTGGGTGAGCTCCGCGCCTTTGGCGCGGCCGGTGGTGCCGGAGGTCTGGAGGACAGTCGCCAGGTCGCGCCCGGTGACTACGGCGCGCGGCGCCGGAGGGGCCAATTCGGCCGCCGATATAGGCACGGAGCCCGGCACCTCACCCCCTCCCACCACGACCCGCACGCGCAGGCCAAGGTCCAGCCCATAGCGTGCGACGTCCTCGGCTCGGCCCAGGATTCCACACACGCCGACATGGCGCAGGAACGACTCGACCTCGGCCGGTACCAGCACCGGGTTGACCGGCACCATCGCCGCACCCAGACGCGCCAGCGCGAACCAGCTATAGGCCATCTCGGGGGTGTTGGGCAGGATGACCGCCACGCGGTCGCCACGGCGGACACCCAGCGCGGACAGCAGCCCTGCCAACTGGTGAGCCCGCTCCAGGGCGTCGCCATAGCTGACACCGCCCTCCTCGCTCAACAGAAACAGCTCGTCGCCCCGCCGCTGCGCCGACTCTTCAAACAGCTCATCCAACGTCAAACAGCGTCCCCCTTGCGCAGGACGTAGCAAGGGCGCGTCACGCCGCCGTGCTCACAGCGCGAGAATCCCGTCACGCGATAGCCCTGCGCGAAGTAATGCGGAAAGATCCTGCGCAACTCGAGCCGCCAGGCCCGCGCCAGGTCCAGATCGGCCATCTTGAGCGCGCGGACGTTCTCCGGGATCTCGACCAGCAGCACCGGGTCGTGGCGGTCGAGGTCGCAGTCACGGCTCACCGGCAGACCTGAATGCGGATGCGGCGTGACCTCGTTGACCAGCCGCGCTCCGGCCGGAGGCTCCGCCGGCACTCCCCGCAGGCGGCTCTCGACCCAGGGCTTGCGCACCCACCACTCCACCAGGAAACGGTCGGTCGGCAGCCCGGCGTTGATGCCCCCTTGGGCCGTGCCGTAGCAGTTCACGAGATAGCGCGACGACATACACCCCAGCTTGTGGATGTTCAGGTGCGCATTGAGGCTCGCCAACGGGTCGAATGTCCAGGTGATCAGCTCGATCCCCTGGGCGAGCGCCGCCTCGCGCTGCGCCAGCTTCAGGTGATAGCCGATCCCTCCCTTCTGCAGCTCCGGATCGACAGCCATCAGCACCGAGCAGTGCTTGAGCATGCCGCTCTCGGCGAAGCCAAGGAAGGAGCAGACGAAGCCGACGAGACGGTCCCCGTCCACGAAGGCGCCGATCGCGGAGCCGCCGTTGTCCTCCGAGGTGATCAGGACCAGCGAGGAGACCCGCCCGATGTCATCGGGGCCCCAGATGCGGTCCTGGAGCTGCTCACACTGCCGGAACTCCTCGATCTCGGTCAGCCGCCGGAGGTCCACCCGCACGGGCCGCCCATCGAGAGAAGCGGTCAAGGACCACAGCACTTCGCGATGCGGAGTCACGTCTCGCACCAGTCGGATACCCGAAGCGGCAGAGTGAACGACACTCCGCGGCTGATGTCTCATGAGTTTTTCGATCGGCCATTCCCCGCCTAAAAGAGACAAGCGCCGTACCTCCTTCGCATCGTCTACCCCTAGTAGTGCGGCCTATGACCAAGGCGGGACAGTCAAGTGGAAAAACGCGCCATTCCCAAGGCGCACGCCGAGCATTTTTCACACGACTCTTCGCAATTTTAAAAATATTTACACTGAGAAAGCGGGCACGGTGGCCCGAGGCTACTTCCGCTCGATGGAGCTAGATCCGGGCCCAGACCTGCCCCAGGTCGAGCCCGGCAGGCAGGTCGAGCCCCGCGAGCCCATGGGCCATGGCGAAGTAGCCGGCCAGCACACTCTGGCTCCGCTGCTCCGGCGGCTGTGACCCAAGCTGCTTCTGGAGAGGCCCGAGCGCGGCGAACGCCTTGGCCGGATCGCCTTCCAGCAGAGCGGCCTTGGTCTGCTGCAGGGCCTTGGGCGCTCCGGCCTCCTCCTCCGCGGCGGCCGTCCAGGCCTGGACGAGCTCACCGTGGACACGCAGGAACCGTTGCACCTGCTCGACCACCTGCTGTTTCAAGACGGCGACTTGCTGCAGGGGCGCCCCGACCAGGATACCCAGGCGCAAGACTTCGGGCGGCGCCGGGAGCTTGGCCTCCTGAACCTTCTGCACCAGCAGGACGCGCTCGGGCGCGAGCGGCGTGCCGTAGAGATCCAGGGACAGGAGCCGCAGGAAGAGCAGAGCCTCGGCCTGCTCGGCGGCCGGGCAGACCAGCGTCGGCCCCGCGGGCGCAATCCCGCGGCCCAGTGTCAGGACCGCGGCGAGGAGCTGCGTGTCTTCGGCTCGTACCGGCTCCCCGGCCTCAACCGCCGAACCCGAAAGCCGCTCTCGGGCTCCGTCCCAGCGCAGGTCGCCTACCGGGTCCGGGACCAGCCGCGCGATCCGCCACCGGCCGGTCTGCACGTCCCGGTAGCGCTCCGCGAGACCGACAGACTCCAACGCCTCGAAGTACCGCTGCATCGCCTCCTGCGGCGGCAGGCCGTCCCAGAAGCCGGTCTTGATGCTCTGCCCCGTCTTGACCACCGGCGGCGCCGGCCAGGTCTCGGGCCGGCCATCGAAGCCGGGCGGCACCAGGGCGAAACGGATGGGGAGCCCGACCAACCGGCCAAAGGCGAGGTCGGTCGCGTCGTGCGCGGGATTGACCAGGACAGCGCCGGTGCCGAAATCCGGCTTGACCCAGTCGGCGACCCAGACCGGCAGCAGATCGCCGGTCAGCGGGTGGCGCACATACCGGCCGGTGAAGAACGGGCGCCGCGGCTTTTCGAGGTCCGCGGCGAACGGATGACCGCGATGGACGGCAACCGCCGCCGCCGCCGGGCAGGGCGACCAATCGGTGATGAAGACCTCCAAGGCGGGTCCGTCGCCCTGCTCGGGGGGAAAACGGAACAACGCCCCCTGGCTGGTACGGAAGGCGTCGGCCTGCTTCTTCTGGACCGGCTCGGGGAAACCGGAGCCCTCCAGCACGGCCCCCAGCACTGCAAGACTGGCGGCGCGCGACGGGATGTAGAAGGCTTCGACCGCACCCTCTCTCTCCGTGAAGGCGAGCCGTCCCTTCCCGGCGAGCTCGAGCAGGGCCGGGGCAACCTCCGGAGGCTCCGGTTCAGCGATCGGCTCGCCCTGGGCGTGCATGGCGCGGCGCAACATCCCCACGACGTCGTCACACCGCGCCTGGTCCAGCGCGGCGGCCCTGCCATGGATGGCGATGATCTGCTTCAAGCGGCGATCTCCCGGGATGTGGGTTTCCGCGGGAGGGTAGCGGCCGGAGCGGTGAAGGTCAATCTTTGTCGCCGCTCTGGCCGCTGATCTGGACCTCGTCGCCGACGACGTCTTCGACGTAGAGCATCTTCACCGCGACCAGGACGGCGGCGATGATCGGTACCGCGACCAGGAGGCCCAGGAAGCCGAAGACGACAGCCATCACCGCCTGCCCCACCAGAGTGAGGACCGGCGGCAGGTCCACTCCTCGTCGCATCAGGATGGGAATCAGGAGTTGGTTCTCCAGGAACTGGATCGCGGCGTAGGCGATCGCCACCATCAGTGCCTTCTGTGGCGAGTCGAGGAAGCCCATGGCGACAGCCGGCAGGGCGGCGATCAGCGGGCCGATGTTCGGGATGAACTCCAGGAGGCCGGCGATGATGCCGAGCGACACCGCGGCTTCGACTCCAAGCAGCATCAGGGTGACAGTCGTGACGGCGCCGATCACGAGCATGGCGATGCCCTGGGAAAGCAGCCAGCGCCGTAGCGTCGTCGCGATGGCGCTCAGGACCTCGCCAGCCCGCGGCCGGTTCGGGCGCGGGACCAGATGCAGCAGACCCTTGTGGTAGAGCTTGGGGTCAGCGGCGATATAGATGGCGATGAACGTGATCAGCAACAGTCCGGTGA
>JBKKAU010000809.1:0-7706 GCA_046714475.1 Thermoanaerobaculia bacterium | reverse complement strand
CGGGCGCAATGAATTGCGCCCCTACAACGTGGTTTCCGGAATCTTTCTGCGCAGGATCTCGGGTGTAGGGGCGCGATTCATCGCGCCCTGGGAGGGTGGGCGAAGGCGATGTCGCCCAGGTTCCCTCCAAGCCCTCCAGGACCACCCCGGATCGTGCGCCGGGCATGAGCACCTCCGTCGCCCGCCGTATCCTCGCCGACTGCATCGCCGGCAACTCCCACCCGGCGCTCGCCCTGGTCCGGCTGCTCGACGAGCTCGGCAGCTTCGAAGCGGCGGCGGCGCTGATCGCCGCCGAGGCTACCCCTGGAGCCCCGGCGACGGCGGAGTTGGAGCGGCTGCTCGCCGAAAACCGCGAGATGTGCGAGCGGATCGTCTGGATGCTGCGCAACCACCCCGCCCCGGCGCCGTTCTCCGGGTCGGTCGACGAGGAGATCGCGTCGGTCCGCCGCTTCTTCGACCAGGCTGTGCGCGCGGACGAGGTGGCGAGCGTCGCCGCCTACTCGCTCGGCAGCCCCGAGTTGCTCGCCGAGTGCACCCGCGAGATCGCCGACCTCTTCGAGATGTGGGGCCTGCTCGGCCCCGACCGGACCGCGCTGGAGATCGGCTGCGGCATCGGCCGCATGCAGGAGGCGCTCTCTCCCCATCTCGCCGAGATCCACGGCATCGACGTCTCGCCCGGCATGGTCGCCGCGGCCCGCCGCCGCTGCTCGGGGCTCGACAACGTCCATCTCTCCGAGTGCTCGGGCCGCGACCTCGCGGGCTTCCCCTCCGGCCGCTTCGATTTCGTCCTGGCGGTGGACTCCTTCCCCTACATCCATCAGGGAGGCCCCGAGCTGGTCGAGGCGCATTTCAGCGAGGTCGCCCGTGTGCTCCAGCCGGGCGGCGACTTCGCCCTCCTCAACTTCTCCTACCGCGGCGACCTCGACGAAGACCGCGACGAGGTCGAGGAGCTCGCCGACGACTGGGGCTTCTTCGTCGAGGTGGACGGCGTGCACCCCTTCCGGGTCTGGGACGGGACGGTGTTCCTCCTCCGCCGGCTCGGGCGCTGAGCCTCTCCTGCGATAGACTCCCCCGGCCCGGGGCGGGAGACCCGTCCGGCGCAGACTTTTTTCCTTGAGGAGGAAACCATGTCCGACTGGATCGAAGAGGGCCAGGCCGCGCCCGATTTCACCCTGCCTTCCGACACCGGCCAGGAGGTGAAGCTCTCCGGCCTTCGCGGCAAGCCCGTGGTGCTCTACTTCTACCCCAAGGACGACACGCCCGGCTGCACCAAGGAGGCGTGCGCCTTCCGCGACCGCAGCGCCGACCTGAAGGACCAGGGCGCCGTGGTGCTCGGCGTCTCGCCCGACGACATGGCGAGCCATGGCAAGTTCCGCGACAAGTACAGCCTCAACTTCCCCCTGCTCGCCGACGACGGCCACGAGGTGGCGGAGCGCTACGGCGCCTGGCGAGAGAAGAACATGTACGGCAAGACCTCGATGGGCATCCAGCGCGCCACCTTCCTGATCGATCGCGAGGGCACGGTGCGCAAGGTCTGGAAGAAGGTCAACGTCGACGGCCACGACGAGGAGGTCTTGAAGGCTCTGGCGTCGATCTAGAACCCTCACCTGCCCTTCGAGTACACTTACCGCCGCCGTTCGTGCCCCCACGGCAGCGCGTGGCATCCGTCACCAGATGTCTCCGAGGAAACAGCTCCGGGGGAAAGCCCTGGAGAGAGGACTCGGGACGCGGGCTCTCCGCCCCACGGGACCCCTCCCGCAACGCCCGAGGCGCGGTCACCTTGCAACGCGGGATCCTCGAGACCCGCGGCCCAAGAAAGGGATTTGGATGGAGATTTTCCAGCAGATGACGGGGATGGGGCACGAGCGCGTGCTCTTCTGCTCCAGCCCCGAGGTGGGCCTCCAGGCCATCATCGCAGTGCATTCCACCGTACTGGGCCCTGGGCTGGGCGGCGTACGGATGCGGCCCTATGAGAGCGTGGAGGAGGCGCTGACCGACGTCCTGCGGCTGTCGCGCGGCATGACCTACAAAGCCGCCGCCGCCGGCCTCAACCTCGGCGGCGGCAAGGCGGTCCTCATCGGCGATCCGGCCACGGGCAAGAGCGAGGCGATGCTGCGCGCCTTCGGCCGCTACGTCGAGTCGCTCGGCGGCCTCTACATCACCGCCGAGGACTCCGGCACCGGCATGGAGGACATGGAGGTCATCCTCCAGGAGACCCGCTGGGTCACCGGCGTCTCCCCCGCCCACGGCGGCGGCGGCGATCCGTCGCCGGTCACCGCCTTCGGCGTCCTCCAGGGGATCAAGGCCGCCGTGAAGTGGCACGTCAACGGCGACTCCCTCGCCGGCCGCTCGGTCGCCATCCAGGGGCTGGGCAACGTCGGCTATCACCTGGCGTCCTACCTGAAGCAGGAAAAGGCCAAGGTCTTCGGCGCCGACACCCGCAAGGAGATGACGGAACGGGCTAGCGCTGACCTGGGCGTGGAGATCGTCCCCCCCGACGAGATCCTGAAGGTCGAGTGCGATGTCCTCGCCCCCTGCGCCTTCGGCGCCATCCTGAACGACCAGACGATCCCGCAGCTGCGCTGCAAGGTGGTGGCCGGAGCCGCCAACAACCAGCTCGAGGACGAGGAGCCGCACGGCCAGGCGCTCCACGAACGGGGCATCCTCTACGCCCCCGACTTCGTGATCAACGCCGGCGGCCTGATCAACGTCTACAACGAGCTGACCGGCTACAACCGGGACCGGGCCATGCGCATGGCCCAGGGCATCTACGGCAACATGATGCGGATCTTCGAGACCGCCCGCACCGAGTCGATCCCCACGTACGTCGCCGCCGACCGGGTCGCGGAGCAGCGCATCGAGCGCCTCAACGGCATGCGCGCGATGCAGTGGAGCCGCTTGATCCGGGACCTGAGGACCTAGCCATGCGCCGGGGGCAACGCGCCCTCGCGGCCCTGGCGTTCGCCGGGGCCGCGGCCCTCCCCGGGACTCTCCTGGCGGCGCCGGCGGCGATGGCTGCGATTGGCGCGACCGGCGCGATCTGCGACGGCTCGACCGCCCTCACCCTCCTCGGCATGGACACTGCGTCCGGCCGCATGCTCTTTTCCGTTCCCCCCCTCCCCGGCTCGGCCGGCAAGCGCGGCGGCGGCTGGCTGGTCGAGCTCGACGCCGAGGGCCGCGAGGCGCGCGCCTGGCCCGCTCCGCCCAAAGGGCTCTTCGGCGGCTCGGTCGGACCGGGCGCGGTGATCGCGGCCCTCCCCTGCGGCGCCTCCTGCCTGCAGCCGGTGCGCTGGAGCGGCGGCGCCTGGGCGCCGCTCGGCGACCCGCTCACCGTGCCCACAGCCTCGACCGTCACGCCGACCTACGACAACACGGGCGCCCCCTGGTTCCTGCTGCACGGCCCCGGCCCGCGGGAGGGGCAGGTCCGCGCCTGGGCCTTCCGGCTGGAGGGCCGGGAGTGGAAGAGCCGCGGCGCGCTGATCGTCTCCGCCGTCGGCCAGCCGGCCGCCCTGCCGGCGCCGCAGCGCAAGGACGGGGTCCTCTCCGGCACCGGCCTCTTCTCCAGCTCCGGCCGCCCCGAGATCTGGGTCGCCGGCCTGCCCGCCCTGCCCGCCGAGCGCCGGGGGCAGCTCCTCGCCCTCACCGGCACCTCGGTCGCCTATGTCTCGGGCGACGGCGTCGTCTACCTCTCCGACGACTCCGGCAAGACGTGGCGCCGCTCCACCTGGACCCCCTGGGGCGTCCAGGGCACCGCCGGACTCTGGCGGCAGGGTCACGACTTCTGGGTCGACCTGCCGTTCGGCGATCACCGCGCCGCGCTGCGCCTGGCCTGGTTCGACCGCCGCCGCCCGACGGAGGAGAAGGTCCTGCTCACCCGTCTCAGCCCGAGCGGCGACTGGATCCGGATCGCCGAGGCCCCCGGGCAGGTGCGCAGCAAGAGCGGCGAGCTGCTGCCGGTGACCCAGATCGTCGTGCCCCGCGGCGACGTCTGGCTCCTGCTCTCCGGCTGCGCCGCCACCGCCGAAGGCTCCGGCCTGGTGCTGCGCTCCTCCGACGGCGCCGCGATCTCGGCGGCCCGGTTCGTGCCGATCCGGACCGCGGCGAAGCCCTGAAGTTTCTCTTCCTCCTGACAGAGATCCGCTGGACTGCCGCATGGCGCGGTGGAGCTATGGCGGCGCGGTGGAGCTGGCGATGGTGCGGCAGAGTCCCTGGCGGCGCGGTAGAGCTGGAGACGGTGCGGCAGAGTTCCTGGCGGCGCGGTGGAGCTGGAGACGGTGCGGCAGAGTCCCTGGCGGCGCGGTGGAGCTGGAGACGGCGCGGCAGAGTCCCTGGCGGCGCGGTGGAGCTGGCGACGGTGCGGCAGAGTCCCTGGCGGCGCGGTGGAGCTGGAGACCGGGTCGGCCGAGCGTGGCCGCTAGGTGACTTCCCGGATCGCCGCCTCGATCGCGCGCACTCCCACCGGCTTGACGAGGTGGCGCTCGAAACCCGCCGCGAGACTGTCGCGCACGTCCTGCTCGGTCCCATAGCCGGAGAGGGCGATGCCGCGCAGGCCGTGGCGGCGGCTCAGCTCGCGCATCAGGTCCAGCCCGCTGCCGTCCGGCAGCCCGAGGTCGCTCCCCACGAGGTCGAAAGCCCCGTCCTCCCCCGCCGTGGCGGCGTCGGCCAGGGAGAGCGCTTCCGCCAGATTGCGCGCCACCGTCACCCGGTGTCCGGACTCCTGCAGCAGCTCCGCCATCACCTCGGCCGTGTCGGCGTGATCCTCGACCAGCAGCAGACGCAGCCCGCGGCCGGTCTCCCGGTGGGGCGACGCCTCGGGCCCCGCCCCCTCGGCCGCCGGCTGGACCGTATCCAGCGTGACGGTAAAGGCGGTCCCCCGGCCTGTCCCCTCGCTCCGGGCCTCGATCAAGCCGCCGTGCAGATCCACCAGGCTCTTGCTGATCGCGAGACCCAGCCCGAGGCCGCCGAAGCGCCGGGTCACGTGACCGCCTCCCTGCTCGAAGGCGTTGAAGACGTGCGGCAGGACCGCCGGCTCGATGCCCATGCCGTTGTCGTTCACCTCCACCCGCAGCCGCCCGTCGGGCTCGTTCCAGGTACGGACGCGGACCGCGCCGCCCGGCCCCGTGAACTTGAGCGAGTTGCTGAGCAGGTTCCAGAACACCTGTTCGAGCCGCGCCGCGTCGCCCCGGATCCAGGAATCGGACGCCGCCAGATCGAGCGTCACCTCCGGTCCCCTCTTGGAGGTCTCGGCGGTGCACGTCTCCGCCGCGTGCCGCAGCAGGGCATGGACGTCCACCGCCTCGGAGCGGAGCTCGACCTTGCCGCGGGCGATGCGCGTCAGGTCCAGCAGGTCGTCGATCAGGCGGGCCTCCCGCTCGACGTTACGGCGTATCCGTTCGAGGTCGGCCCCCAGCTCGGACGGCAGGCGCCGATCCCCCTGCAAGGCCTCGACCGTCAGGAGGACGGGCGTGAGCGGCGTACGCAACTCGTGGCTCAAGGCGGCGAGGAACTCGTCTTTGAACTTGCTGGCGGTCTCGGCGGCCTGCTCGGCCAGCTTCTGCTCCGTGATGTTGATGTGCATCACCACCGCGCCTTCGACCTCTCCGTCCCGCAGGGGGCTCACCATCAGCCGGAACCAGCGCAGCTCGGCCGGCGCGTGGCAGGGGTACTCCATCTCGAAGTGGGGACGGACACCGTCCAGGACCTCCCGGATGCCTCGCGCCGCGGCCTCCGCCTCGGCGCAGCCCTTGGAGCAGGCGTGATCGCATACCTGCAGATAGCTCTGCCCGACATAGGCGCCGTCGGCCGCGCCGTTGGCGGCGGCGAACCGGTGCCACCGCTCATTGACCGTCAGGATGACTCCGTAATGATCCAGGAGAGCGATATGGGCGGGAAGAGCGTCGAGGATCGAAGAGGGAAAGGACCTCTGACCGGCTGCGAAGCCGCTTTCCGGGAAATTCGTCGTCTGGGCCTGGCTCACTACACCTCACCTGCGCAGGCGCCGGCTGAAACGGCCAATCCAGAACCCCAGCTCCTCCGCCGCCAGGAAGTGAGCCAGCAACAGGTATGCCACCCCATAGCCGCCGACCACCAGAACCGCCTGCAGCAAGGGATGGAGCGGCGGGAGCAGCCACCAGACGGCGGCGGCGGCGAGGGCGGCGGCGACGGCGAGCAGGAGCATGCGGCCCGTCTCCCGCGCCGGCAGGAAGGAGCCGGGCAGCCGCGCTGCCAGCGCGGACCGCAGCCAGAGCAGCTCCAGCCATGCGCCGATCCCGGAAGCCAGGGCGAGCCCCACCGCTCCGAGATGCATCCCGCTCCCCGTCTCCACCCCTGGGAGGTCGGCGACCGACCAGCGGTCGAGCAGCAGCATCAACGGCACGGCCAGGGCCGCCGAGGCCGCCACCCTCTGGGCGGCGATGCGGGCCGGCCGGCGCGTGTCGCCCAGGGCGTAGAACGTGTTCTGGAGCAGGCGCGACGAGGTGTTGGCGAGGAGCCCGAGGGTGTAGCCGCCGAGCACCAGGTAGACCAGCCAGGTGTCGGCGGCCTGGAAGCTGCCCCGCCGGTAGAACGCGCCGACGAGGAGGTAGCCGAAGGCGAGATAGCCGGCGAAGGTCGGCACGTTCAGGAACGCCATCTGGCGCAGCGACCGCCGCACCCGCGAGAGCAGGCCGGAGGCGGCTTCCGGATCGCCCTCGCCACGGCGCAGGCGCGCCAGCTCGGGCAGTTCCGCCGCCGCGACCGACATCCCGAACAGGCTGATCGGCAGCATGTAGAGCTGTTGGGCATACCCCAGGGCGCTTGGAGCGCCTCCCACCAGGAACGAGGCCAGGAAGAGGTCGAGATAGCCGGCGAGTTGCACGACGCCCCGCCCGGCCACCACCGGGCCGAAGGCGCGCAACGCCTCCGGGACCCCGGGGGCGCGCGTCGAGAACGACAGCCGGAAGCCGCGCAGCACCCCGACCACTCCGGGCAGTTGCACCAGGAACTGCAGCGCGCCGCCGGCCAGAGCCCCCCAGCAGGCGGCGAACAGCAGACGGTCGAGAGCGGCCAGCGGCAGGCCCTCGACCCGGCCAAAGCCGCCGGCCCAGACCAGGGCCGCGATGATCGCGACGTTCCACAGGACCGGCGCGACGTACGGCAGGAAGAACCGGCGGTGGCTGTTGAGCACGCCCAGGGCCCACGCCGAGAGGACCAGCAGGCCGGTCATGGGAAAGATGATGCGCACCGCCGCGACCGTCAGGGCGTAGCGGTCGACCGGCCCGGCGTCGTCCAGATAGCCGGCGGCGAGCACCGCGACGATCGGCTTCGCCAGCGCCATGCCGAGCAGCGACAGCCCGCCCGCCGCCACCAGCAG
This sequence comes from Thermoanaerobaculia bacterium, assembly GCA_046714475.1. Classification (GTDB taxonomy): domain Bacteria; phylum Acidobacteriota; class Thermoanaerobaculia; order Multivoradales; family UBA5704; genus DASPJI01. The sequence goes on along the minus strand of JBKKAU010000809.1, from coordinate 355 downwards.
CAGGCCGAAGACCGCGCCCGCGAAGCGGCCGGCCTCCTCCCGCCGTCCCTCCTCCACCATGCGCGAGTAGATCGGGATGAAGGCGGCCGACAGCGTCCCCTCCCCGAGCAGGTTCTGCAGGATGTTGGGAGCCCGGAACGCGGTGTTCAATACGTCGGCGTGCGGCCCGACGACGAAGAAGCGGGCGATGGCGGCCTGCCTCACCAGCCCGAAGACGCGCGAGAAGAGGATGCCCGCGGCGACCAGGACCGCGCCGCCGCTCCTGGGCCGGGGAGGCTCGTTGGGTTGGCTCATGCTCCAGACGCGGCCCGGTGGCCGCGAAAGGAGGGATTCTACGCGACGCCGGAGCCCGGCC
>JBKKAU010000808.1:0-3262 GCA_046714475.1 Thermoanaerobaculia bacterium | reverse complement strand
AAGGGTCGACCGCGGCGAGCTCCGCCACCCCGGGGCGCAGGATCTCACCGGCGCCAAGGAAGAGGACGGGCCCGGCCAGGGGGGGGCCCGACGGCAGGTACTCCTGGGAGGCGCCGACGTTCGCGTGGTAGACCCCCAGGAAGCGGCGCAGGGAACGCAGCCCGGATTGCCTGGGCAGGACGCCGGCCTGCTCGGCCTGCTCGGCGGCGTGGGCCAGCATTCCATCCGGGCCGAGCCGCCGCAGCTCCTCCTCGTCGAGGGTCAGGCCGGCCTCCCGGCCGAGCAGCGTCAGGGTGCGGGCGTCATCCACCTCGCGGTCCGGGCGCCGCCCCGGAGCGTGCGGATCGATCAGGACGAGGAGATCGACCTCGTCTCCTGCCGCCTCGAGTTGGAGAGCCATCTCGTAGGCGACCAGACCGCCGAAAGACCATCCTCCGAGACGGTAGGGACCCCGGGGCTGCGCCTGGCGCAACGCCTGGACGTAGAAGCTCGCCATGTCCTCGATCCGGCGATGTGGCTCGTGGTCCGTGGTGAGCCCGCGCGACTGGAACGCATGGAACGGTTGCTCGGAGCTCAGATGACCAGCCAGCCGGTTGTAGCAGGCCACCGTTCCGCCCGCCGGGTGGACGGCGAAGAATGCGGGCCGTGAGCCGATCGGCCGCAACGGGACGAGAGACGAGCCCGGCTCTTCTTCCAACTCGGCCTGCAACGTCCGGGCGAGATCCTCGATCGTCGCTCCGCGGAAAAGGCTCTGGAGAGGCAGGGCGCGTCCGAAGCGGTCCTCGACGTGCGTCATCATCAGCGCCGCCTGCAGGGACTGGCCACCCAGCTTGAAGAAGCTGTCGCGGACCCCGATCGGCTCGACCGCGAGCACGTCCTGCCAGATGCTCACGAGCTCCCGCTCGATCTCCGTCCGTGGCGCGACCGCCGACTCGGGATCGTCCGCCCGGGTCCTGTCGGGGGCCGGGAGCGCCCGCCGGTCCACCTTGCCGCTGGGTGTCAACGGCAGGGCCTCGAGGAACACGAAGACCGCGGGGATCATGGACTCCGGCAGCACCTGTTCCAGAGCTGCGCGCAGCCCGTCGGAGGCGGGCGGACTGCCTCGGGGGACGACGTACGCCACCAGGCACGGGTCGCCCGGCGGGTCTTCGCGCAGCAGCACCACCGCCTGGCGCACGCCCGGGTGCCGGCGCAGCTCCCCTTCGATCTCGGCGGGCTCGATCCGGACACCGCGCAGCTTGATCTGGTGGTCGACGCGGCCGAGGAATTCGACGGCGCCGTCCGGCCGGTGGCGCACCAGGTCTCCGGTGGCGTAGAGCCGCGCTCCCGGGGTCTCGCTGAACGGGTCCGGCAGGAACGTCCGGGCGGTCAGGTCGGGCTTTCCGAGATAGCCGCGCGCCAGGCCCGGACCGGCGAGGGCGAGCTCGCCCACCGCTCCCAGCGGCACCACCGCGCCGTGCCGGAGGACGTAGAAGCGGCGGTCCGGGATCGGCCGGCCAATCGGAGCCTCCCCCAGCTCCGGGGTCGGGCTCCCGACGTGGTGATAGCTGGCGGTCATCGTCCCCTCAGTCGGGCCGTACTGGTTGACCACCTCCAGCCCCTGGCCGAACACCGCGCGCGCCCGCGAGCAGTCCGCCAGGCGCAGCCTCTCGCCGCTCACCAGGAGAGTGCGTAGCGTGCCCGGGAGCGGCGTCCGCGCGGTCTCCGCCGCATCCAGCAGCGCCCGCAGGAGCGTCGGGACGACGCTCAGCAAGCGGGTGATCCGCCGGCTCGCCAGAAGCGCCAGGAGGGCCCGCGGATCCCGGACCTGCCCCTGCTCCGCCAGGACCACCGTCGCCCCTGCCGCGAGCGGCCCCAGGAGATCGCGCACCGAGGCGTCGAACGCCAACCCGGCGAGTTGCAGCACTCGGTCGCCGGGCCTTAGGTCATAGGTGGTGAGCACGTAGCGGAGGTACGAGACGGCTCCCCCGTGGGTCCCCGCTACCCCTTTGGCCCGGCCGGTCGTGCCCGAGGTATAGACGACGTAGGCGAGGCTCTCCGGAAAGACCGGGACGGAGAGGCCTCCGGCCGGTCCATCCGCCGCGAAGACCCGATCGCGGTCGAGGCGGATCACCTCCCCCGCGAAGCCCTCCAGGCTGTGGAGCAGAGACTCCTGCGTCAGCGCCAGTGTGGCGCCGCTGTCCGCGAGCATCCAGGCGATGCGGGCCGGCGGCAGATCCGGATCGAGCGGCACATAGGCCCCGCCCGCCTTCAGCACGCCGAGCACCGCGGTCACCCTGTCGATCGAGCGTTCGAGGCAGACGGCGACCCGGACCTCGGCCCCGACGCCCCGGCGGCGCAACAGGGCGGCCAGACGGCCGGAACGCTGATCGAGGTCCCGGTAGAGGATCTCGGACTCCCCGCAGACGACGGCGACCGCTCCGGGGGCCCGCTCGGCCGCCGCGGCGAACAGCCCGTGCAGGCCACCGCGGTCCTCCGGCGCCGCCCGGCGGGCGGTGTCGTTCCATTCGACCAGGAGCTGAGCCCGCTCCGCGGCGCCGAGGAGAGGCAGGTCGGAGATGCGGCGGCCGCGCTCGCCGGTCCAGGCGCGGAGCAGGTTCTCGAAGTGGCCGGCCAACCGGGCGATGCGCGTGGCGTCGAAGAGGTCCGCCTTGTAGGCCCAGCGCAGCCCCATATCGTCAGGGGCTTCCACGACATACAGGGACAGGTCCAGGTTGGCCGTCGACTTGCCGATCTCGACGGGGGTGATCTCAAGCCCTGGCAGGCGCAGCGACTCGAACCCCAGGCCGACGATGCTCTGCAGGTTGAGCGAGACCTGGAACATCGGCGAGTGGCTGAGGTCGCGCTGGGGGGCGAGCTCCTCGATCACTCTCTGGAACGGCGGCTCCTCGTGGGCATAGGCCTCCAGCGTCAGGGCCCGGACCCGGTCCAGGAGCTCGTGGACCGTCGGTTCGCCCGAAAGGTCCGCGCGCATCACCAGCCAGTCGACGAAGAAGCCGATCAGGTTCTCGGTCTGGGGGTGCTTGCGGCCGGCCACCGGGCTGCCCACGGCGATGTCGTCCTCGCCGGAATGATGGCGGAGGAGCACGAAGAGCGCCGCCAGCAGAAGCATGAACAGGGTCGACTCCCGCGAGCGCGCGAGGGCCTGCAGGTCTATCAGCAGGGGGGCGGGAACGCCGCGCGGGAGCTCCCCCCCGCGCAGAGTCGACCCCCCCCGCCGCGGCCCGGGGGGAGGCCCGGCCCGCGGCGGCCCCCCCCCCCC
>JBKKAU010000807.1:0-1990 GCA_046714475.1 Thermoanaerobaculia bacterium | reverse complement strand
CGGCGAGCTCGCCGAGCCGTCGTCCCGGCCGCAGCGCTTCGGTGAGCTGGCCCTGCCGCGGGTTGAGGCGGATGTCCGCCAGAGGGAACGGCGGCACGGGGTTCAGGCCGAGCTTCTTGCCGACCAGCGGCCCCACCGCGATGTCGACCTCCTCCTGGGGCGAGCACTTGGTGACGCCGGTCAGGATGAGCTGCGGCACCTTGACCTTCAAGGAGGAGTCCGGACGGGGGGCGTCGGAGAGCGTGCGGAACTCGCCGTCCCGCCAGGTGAAGATGTCCAACAGCTTCTGCGCCAGGTTGGCCTGCAGGATCTTGAACAGCTCGACCGCGCTGACCAGCCCCTGCTCCAAGAGCACTTCGCCGAGCGGCACGCCGCGCGCCGCCGAGCGGGACAGGCAGGTGTTGAAGTCCTCTTCGGAGAGCTTGCCCTCGGCGACCATGTAGCGGCCGAGCGTCTCGTGCGCCAGGTTCGAGCGGCAGTCGACCGGTACGCCGTTTTCCACGATGATCTTCTTCCAGAGCTGGTGGCGCCGGATCTCCAGCACCACGGTTCTTTTCTGGACGGCGAAGGAGAAGAGCAGGGCCGGAAAGGTGACCTGCGGAAAGGTACCCTCTTCCAAGCGGGCCAGTTCCTCGAGCTGCTCGGGCATCGGGATCACGGCGGCCTTTCGCGGCGCGGAAATTCAGCGCTGTCTAGAGAAATCTGCCGGCAGGGTACCCGGGGAGACGGGGAGGTGTCAATCGGAGGAGAGATAGAATCCCCCCCATGGCGGAAACACCCGACTTCCTGTTCGACGGCCCCGAGACGGAGGGGGGCACCGTGGCGTTGGCGCACGGCGCCGGAGCGCCCATGGACTCGCCGTTCATGACGGCGATGGCGCGGGGGCTCGCCGCCGTGGGGCTGCGCGTCGCCCGTTTCGAGTTCCCCTACATGCGGGCTCGCCGCTCGGAGGGCCGGCAGCGTCCGCCGGACCGCGAGCCCGTGCTGCGCTCGGCGTGGCTCGCTGCGGTCGAGGCGCTCGGGGGAGGTGGCCGGGTGGTGGTCGGCGGCAAGTCGATGGGCGGGCGGATGGCCAGCCTGATCGCCGACGAGGCGGGCGTCCGCGGCCTGGTCTGTCTTGGATACCCGTTCCATCCGCCCGGCAAACCCGAGAGGCTGCGTACAGCGCACCTGGAGCACCTGCGGACTCCCACCTTGATCGTCCAAGGGACCCGCGACCCGTTCGGCACACGCGCTGAGGTCGAGGGTTACGCGCTGTCGCCCGGCATCCGGCTGGTCTGGATGGAGGATGGCGATCACTCGCTGGTGCCGCGGGTCTCGTCGGGCCGGACGGCGGAGGAGAACCTCCACACCGCGGTGACGGCGGTCGCCGGCTTCGTCCGCGGCCTCGCCTAGCTCCTCGTGTCCGCCTACATCGGCCAGATCGCCGCCCTCTGTGCCGCCTTCTGTTGGGCGGTGACGGCGCTCGCCTCCGAAGCGGCGGGCCGGCGGGTCGGCTCGCTGCCGCTCAACCTGGTGCGCCTGCCGATCGCTTTCGCCTTCCTGGCGCTTGCCGGCTGGATCTCGCGCGGCGTGCCGCTGCCGGTCGACGCTTCGCCTCACTCCTGGCTCTGGCTCACGGTCTCGGGGCTCATCGGCTTCTCCTTCGGCGACCTCTGCCTGTACCGGGCCTATCTCCTGATCGGGTCCCGTCTTTCGACGCTGATGATGTCTCTGGTGCCGCCGTTGACGGCGCTGATCGGCTGGGTGGCGCTCGGCGAGACGCTCTCGGGGCGCGACCTGCTCGGCATGGGGCTGGCGATGTCCGGTATCGCCTGGGCGGTGCTGGACCGCAAGCCGCCCCTGCCGGCGGCACCCGTGCCGGGGGGCGCCCCCGTGCACGCCTCGCCCGCGGGCCTCGCGCTCGGCCTGGGCGGCGCGCTGGGCCAGGCCTGCGGCCTCATCCTCAGCAAGTACGGCATGGGGAGCTACAGCCCCTTCCCGTCCAACC
>JBKKAU010000806.1:0-7932 GCA_046714475.1 Thermoanaerobaculia bacterium | reverse complement strand
CAATGGGATCACTCGGCGCAAGGAAGTCATAAAATCCTCCCCAAGAATCCTCGTTGATGATGGTACAGTGAAGAAGTTCAGTCAAGGTTTGAGGAACCGGGGCGTGCCGAAGCACGCCCCGGGTACGGCCTACTGCGGATCGGCGGGGACTTCTTGGGCCGCGGCGACCACCGGCTTCCTGGCCTTGAGCCGTGAGCGCTTGCGGACCGGCTTGACCCCGTACTCGGTCAGCTTGTCGCTCCTCGACCCGTAGTGGGACTTGAGGAAGTTGCGCAGGCGGTTGGCGGAGTCACGGCCGTCGGTCATGACCGCCTCCAGCTCGCGGGTCGCCTGGCCGAGGCCGGCGCGGTGGGCGTCCTGCCGGGCGCTGATCGCCCTCGCGTTCACCAGCACCTGTTCCAGGGGCTGGCGGTGAGCGGAGACGTCCGGCAGCTCGCTGCCGTTGGTGTCGAGAGCGGCGAGGAGCTGCTCCCAGTCGTGGACGAAATCGGCGAATGAAGAGTTGTTGGGCACGGATTCTTTTCCTTTCTCTTTAGGTTTGGTTTAGGGAAGCCCGGGCTACGCAGCCCGAACCGGGGATGACAGTCCTTCACGGCTTATCCGTTCCTCCGTCGTCCTCCTTTCCGAAAGCCCCGGCGCCACCATGGCGCGGGGAAGGACCTCAGGGAGCCCACCAGGTGGCTCCCCGGAACTGCAGCGCCTCGGCGAGGTGGGCCGCGCGCACCTCGCGGCTGCCCTCCAGGTCGGCGACCGTCCGCGCGACCCGGAGCGCTCCGTGAAGGGCGCGGACGGTCAGCCGGAGCTTCTCGAACGCGGCCTCCTGGAGTGCCTTGCCGGCCCGGTCCAGCACGCAGTGCCGCGCCAGCGCCTCCTGGCTCATCTGGGCGTTCAAGGCCTGGGGGCTTCCGAAGCGCTCGCGCTGGACCGTCCGCGCGGCGGCGACGCGGGTCCCCACCTGCGCCGTGGCCTCGCCGGCCCGCCCGCTGACCTCTCGCCAGGGGATGAACCCGACCCAGGCGCGCAGATCGATGCGGTCCAGCAACGCCCGCGGGATGCGCCCGAAGTGACGCCGGACCCGCGACGGCGGGCAGCCGCAGCCGCCGGCCGGATCGCCGAGGAACCCGCACGGGCAGGGGTTCAGCGTGGCGACCAGTTGGAAGCGCGCGGGCAGCTCGACCAGCCCGTCCGGTTTCGGGATCACGGCCCGGCCCTCCTCCAGCGGGCGCACCAGGGCGGCGAGCGCCTCCCGCCGGTATCCCGGCAGGTCGTCGAGCAGGAGCACGCCGCCGTGCGCCCGGCTCACCTCCCCGGGCCGGAGCGGCCGGCTCGACCCCGCCATCCCGGCCGTGCGGATCGCATGGGACGGGCAGCGGAAAGGCCGTGTCCTCTCCTGGGCGTCCTCGCCTGCCTCCGCATCCAGCGGCGGCAGCAGGCCCCGCAGGCAGAGGGCGAGCAGGGTCTTGCCGCTCCCCGGCGGGCCGGCCAGCAGCAGGGAGTGCCCTCCCGCCGCCGCCACCTCCAGGGCCCGTTTGGCGTTCTCCTGCCCCCGCGTATAAGCGAGGTCCGGAGCCTGGCCGGCCGCCGCCAACCTTTGCCGGCCGCTCATTGCGCCTCCCCCAGCCCCAGGTCCGCGTACAGCGCCTCGACGTCCGCGGCGAGGAGGAGGTCCATGTAGTCCCGCAGCAGCTGGAGGACGTCCCGTTGCAGCGGCGTCAGCCGCGGCCGTCCTGGGGGCCGGGGTCCCACGACCAGGTCGTCGAGGCTCACCTCCAGGGTGGCGGCGAGGGCCACGACGCCGGTCAACGGCGGCATGTGGGCGGCGGTCTCCCACTTGCCGAGGCGGGCCCGGGAGATGCCCAGGCGGCGGGCGAGCTCCGTCTGCGACCAGCCCCGGCGGTCGCGGGTCCGGACGATCGCATCCCCCACCTTGCGGCGGAGGAGTCCTTCGAGATCAGGGTCTGCTTGAAAAGTCTCTTGGGTGTCCATGGCGGCGTATATTGGCTAAGTTGATTCCCATTTGTCAACTACGCAGCATAAATAGAATTCATAGGTCGAATTGTCTGGCTTATTCGTCGCGTCTTTCTGGCCCGGCGCAACAAAATCTTCCCTGTAGCCGGGTTCAGCAACTTGGATCTAAGATCCGGCGACACGTCCGCTTCAGCGTGTCTGGATCGCGTGCCCTCTCGGGAGGGCGGGACCGCGAGATGCGAGGCAGGCTCGCATCGAGGCGAGAAAGGCTCGCCTTTCCTGCGAAACTGGAGCGGTTTGGCAACGACAGAGCGTTGTCGGAAAGGAGCCGAGATGCTTCAGAGAAGGATGCGGCGCGCCCTGACGGTGGCGGCCCTGGCGACAGTCGTGGCGCTGACCGCCCCGGTTCAAGGCGAGGCGGCGGGCTTCAGGGCAGGGGCCGAGTCCCCCGGCCTCTGGACCGCCGCCCTCCACTGGCTGGGGAGCTGGTGGGTGAGTGGGTGGGGGGTGGGGGTGTTCGAGAAGGTCGGTTCTGGGATTGACCCAAATGGCAGGGATGGTCAAGGCTCCGGAACCAGTCCGACCGGATCGAGCTCGCAGTCGGTAGAACCGCCGATTGAGCCAGACAAGGGTTCGGGGATCGACCCTGACGGCTAGATGCGCCGAGTCCGGGGAGGAACTTTCAGGGCTTTAAGACGGAGCATTTTCCCTCCCTGCTGTGAGAAAATCCGCCGGCTACCTACAGCATAGGAGGAGTGGTGGAAGATCATCCCGGCTGGGAACAGGGGTTGGAGAGCGTCGAGAAAGCGATCGCCTATCTGCTGGCCCATGGCATTGAAGGTCTCGCGGACGCTCCAGAGTACGTACGTGGGCGAGCCCTGTTCGAGGCGCTCCTCACGCGGAGCCGGGCCCTCCGCCACGAAGATCCAGCCGGAATGGTCACTCTCGCTCGTTGGGCGGTGATGGCTGTGCGGAGCTTGGCGAAGGAAGGATTCGGAACCCGGGCCATGGCCGATTTTCACTGTCGGGCCTGGGCGGAGCTTGCCAACGCGCACCGCGTGGCGGACAACGTTGATTCTGCTGAGCACGCCATGAATTTGGCTCAGGACTACTACTGCAAGGGCACACAGAATGATGTGCTCACCGCTCGATTTCTGACCCTCCAAGCTTCTCTCCATGGAGACCTCCGGCAGTTTGAGCTGGCCTCCGCAGCGCTGGATGTAGTGGCCATGATTCATAGGCGCCACGGAGATAATCATCTTGCCAGTCGGGCGCTCATCAAGAAGGGTCTCTATGTTGGTTACGCTGGGCGCTCCGAAGAGGCGTTGAAGGTCACCCGGGAGGGCATGGCCTTGATCGACCGGGAGCAGGATGCGGGTCTCTACTTCGCGGCGGTGCAGAACGAAGCGCGCGCCTTGAAAGACTGCGGCCGGTTGAGAGAGGCAAGGGCTGTACTCTGGGCCAATCTACAGCACCAGGATGATGCCGGTGGCCGACTCAACCTCCTCAAGCTCCGCTGGCTTGAAGGCGAGATCAACGTGGGTTTGGGAGAATTGGAGCGAGCCGGGCGGTCATTCCTGCTGGTTAAGCAAGGTTTCGAGGAAGCGGGCATGATCTATACGGCCTCTGTCGCCTCTCTCGACCTTGCCGCCCTCTGGCTTCAACAGGATCGGGCCTTTGAGGCGCGTGCCTTGGCTTGTGAGGCCGCCGAGGTGTTCCTAAGCCTCCGTATCCACCGGGAGGCGATGATGGCGGTGAGGATCCTTCAGAACTGCTTCGAGACGGAGCGAGCCACGGCGCGGCTGATCCGGAGCGTGGCGGACTACCTTCGAGACTCCGAGCGGGACAAGACGGCGCGGTTCACGCCGGTGTTCTAGTAACTGGACGCTGGAATCGGACGGATCGCGAGCAGGACAACCGCCTCGTCATCGAACCTGTAGATCACCAGGAACGAACCGCGGTCGGTGTGGAAGGGCCGGCTGAAGAAGTCGGGCTGGCCCCGTACAGCCATACCGTACTCGGGCATTCGAGACACGCCCGCTCGAAGCCGGCCAAGGCCTCCTTCGCGCGAAGATCGTCTAGGAACTTCCTGCTTCAAGCTCGAACTCTCGCGTCCGGACGATGCGCCTGCGTTTCATTCCGCTCCCGGTACTCCCTGATGACTTTCAAAGCCCACCCTTCCTCTTCTACGGAGAGGGGACGCGACGCATCAACGAACACCGTGTTGTACGGAATCTCCTCACGGATGTCAGACGCCTGCCAACCGACAAAGCGATGGGAAAGATCGCTCACCTCGGCGGCGTTGAGCTCCCAGAGATCCGAGATGACGTCCCGGAGTAAATCGAGCTCCTCCGCACCAAAGACAGAGACATCAGGCTCTCGCAGGGCGATCAGCTTTCTCAGAGACTTCCCATAGTAGTTCCTCTCGGCCCATGCGCAGGCTCCTTCCTTTTCGAGCTCCTGGACGGCCGGAAGGATGCGCTTGGGAGCAGGACCGTTCTCGAGCTTCTGATATCTCTGGCCGGAAATCGAGTCTCCGAGCTTGTGGTATGCCAGAAAGTCGGCGTAGAAGAGGATCTTGTTGAGCTTGGTGGCGCCGCACCTGGGATCGGCCTGAGTCTGCTTGGCGACGTAGAGGATCATCTCCCGGAACTTCTTCGCCTTGGCTGACATCCCGATCTCCTGCCCAAAGGCTGGGCACAAACGAGCCGTATAAACTACCGGAGACTATAACCCAAGTACCCGGTGTACGCCATTCCGTCTCCACCTCTACGGTATACGAAACCGAGCGGGGCGCGGTCCCCTCGCCAGGGGACGCCTCCCCTCGCTTCCGGACGCCATCCCCTCGCGAGGGGGCGCCGTTCTGTGCGGAGGGGACCGCATCCCCCCGCGAGGGGAGGCTCCCCCTCGCCATGGCGCGCCGTCCCCTCCTGAGGGGATGCCGTCCCCTCCTGAGGGGATGCCGTCCCCCCGCGAGGGGATCAAGCCCGGCGCGTTCCGCGCGGCTCAGGGCTCCGGGGGGAGGCGGCTCTCGGCCAGCAGCCGGCGCACGGAGTCGAGGATGCGCTGCTCGATCTCCTCGGGCGACGGTTGCGGCGCCGCGCCGGCGGCCCGGGCGGGCGGCTGGAACTCGCGCAAGACTTCCCGCAACTGGGTGGCCGCCTCGCTGGGCGGCTCCGCGTGGTCCGGGAAGGCGAGACGGAAGAACTCCTCCGGCCGCAGGCCGATCGCCCGCGTGATGTCCAGCACGTGCTCCAGGCGCAGCTCGATCGCGCCGCTGAACAGCCGGCTCAGATAGCTCGGGCTCAGGCCCAGCCTCCTCTCCACCTCCCGGTTCGAGACGTCAAGGATGCGCATCGACGTCCGCAGTAGGTGGATCACACGCTTGACGTCTGGATTGTCCATGACACGGAAGTGTACAGCAGCGGCGTATCCGGACCAAGTAACACCATGAGAGACTCATTGTTGACAGCTTGGAACCATGAGTGTAGAAATGGTCCTGAGATCAGCTCCGGAAGGGAGAACTAGTTTCCCTTCGACGAGCCGGAAACCCCTTTCAGGGAGAGGAGACGCCTCATGCCGGACCTTCGACGCCCTCAGGAGCCTCAGACGCCCAACGCCTTTTCCTCAACGTACCTCGAAGCCTTGAAGGAGGGAGACGAGCCCGCGTTCTCCCAGGAGGCCGAGCTCGACGGCCCCTGGAAGGTGGTGGAGGCCCCGGAAGGATGGGCCGTGATCCGCGAATGGGAGAGCCTGGAGGCCGGCGCCGCTCCGGTGGTGGTGCTGGAGGAGCGCGAGCGGGCGCTGATCGTGGCCGCCGTGCTCGGCGCGGTCGGCCGCGAGCGGCTGTTCGAGCTCGGCAAGGAGGCGGAGCCCGGCGGCTATCCGATCCTCTCCCAGGGCCGGGTGATCGGCAGGATGCGGCGCTTCCAGCCGGAGATCGTCGAGGCGGCGCACATCGGCGAGGCCGTGCTGCGCTCGCCGCTCCGGCTCGCGGCCCTGTTCCAGGCGGCCGGGGCGCTCGTGCAGGAGCTGACCGGCCAGATCCTGCACCGCGCGCTGGAGGAACAAAGCCCCGCGCCCCCCGCGCCCTGAGTGTTTACCTCCCCGGCCGGATCGAGTAAGATACGCGGTCTCCCAGGACGGGCGGGCCGGGTGAGGACTGTGTGGAGAGGCCTGAAGATCTGATCTGGATGGCCGAGGCGCTCGCCGAGGCCCGGCGCGCGGCGGAGATCGGGGAGGTCCCGATCGGCGCCGTGATCGTGCGGGGTGGCGAGGTCCTGGGGCGGGGACACAACCGGCGGGAGATCGACCGCGATCCGCTGGCCCACGCCGAGATCCTGGCGATCCGCCAGGCGACGGCGCGGAACGACGGGTGGCGGCTGACCGGCTGCACAATCTACGTCACGCTCGAGCCGTGCGCGATGTGCGCCGGCGCCCTGGTCAACAGCCGCATCGAGCGGCTGGTCTACGGGGCGGCCGACCCCAAGGCGGGCTACTGCGGCACCCTGGGCAACCTGGTCCAGGACCCGCGGCTGAACCACCGCCTGCAGGTGACCCCCGGCATCGCCGCCGAGGAGAGCGCCGCGCTGTTGCGCGGCTTCTTCGCGTCGCTACGGGGACGGCCTTGAGCCGCATAGTTCTTTATAAAATATATGGAGAGATGTCCGAGTGGCTTAAGGAGCACGCTTGGAAAGCGTGTGTAGGGGAAACTCTACCGTGGGTTCGAATCCCACTCTCTCCGCCATGAACGTCGCGGCCTTCCGGGGCCGCGGAAGCAGGATCCGGAGAGGTGCCAGAGCGGTCGAATGGGGCGGTCTCGAAAACCGTTGGCCGGGCAACCGGTCCGTGGGTTCGAATCCCACCCTCTCCGCCATTCTCACGCCGCACCGTACGCGGCGCAGAGAGGACAGCAAAGGGAACTGGTTTGGACGTGTCGGGACGCGGTAGTGCCGGAGGCGGCGGTCCCGTGACTCATCATCTATCTCTAGAAGAAGGCGGTCATCGTGAAACGGACTTTTCAACCCAACAACCGTCGCCGCAAGCGGACTCACGGCTTCCTGGTGCGGATGCGCACCCGCAACGGACGGGCTGTCCTGGCGCGCCGTCGCCGCAAGGGTCGCAAGCGTCTGAGCGTCTGATGCCGGAGCCCCGGCGCTCGCAGGGGGAGACCCGGAGCGAGCGCCCGTTGTCCGACGAGCGCTTGTTGTCCGGCCAGAAGGTGCGGCGGCGGGCGGACTACCTCAGGTGCTACCGGACCGGACGCCGGCGCCACGGCCCTCTGGCGACACTCCACTTCGTCCCGAACGAGCTCGGGCATCCCCGCCTCGGCATCACCGCCAGCCGCAAGGTCGGCAAGGCGGTGGTCCGTCAGCGGCTCAAGCGCAGGATTCGGGAGGTCTACCGGCGCTGGGACCGGCGGCACGCGCTCCCCGCCCTGGACCTGGTGATGCACTTGAAACCGGAGGCGGGCAAGTCCGACTTCCGGACGCTCCAGGCCGAGCTCCTGCGCCTGCTGTCCGGGCTCTTGCCTCGGGAGGCCGCTCCATGACACGCCTGTTGATCGCGGCGCTCGACGCCTACAAACGACGGCTTTCGCCGCTGCTCCCCCGCTCCTGCCGGTTCTCGCCCACCTGCTCGGAGTACGCCCGGCTCGCTTTGCTCCACTACGGGCTCTGGCGCGGCTCCGCCCTGACCGCGGGACGCCTGCTGCGCTGCCAGCCGTTCCACCCGGGCGGCATCGACCTGCCGTAGCGGCGGCGTGAGCCCGGCCCTTTCATGAAGAAGAGGATTCAAGCTCTGTGGAAACGCGCAATCTGATCCTCGCCATCGCGCTCTCGATGGCGGTCCTCGTCCTCTGGAGCTTCCTGTTCCCTTCCCCGCCGCCCCCTCCGCCGGCGCCTCCCGAGGCGGCCCCCGAGGAGACCGAGGCGCCCGGCGCCGTGCCGCCGGACCGCCCCGCTC
>JBKKAU010000805.1:0-13305 GCA_046714475.1 Thermoanaerobaculia bacterium | reverse complement strand
GGATCTATGCGCTGGTGGTCTCGTTGATCGAGCTCGCCTTCTGCGTCCAGTACGTCGCCACGCACTGGGGTCCGGACGGCTTCCCGCTGGTCCGCGACACCGACCCGGTGACCTGGATCCCGTCCTTCGGCATCCGCTACGACCTCGCCATGGACGGCATCTCGATGCCGCTGGTGGTGCTCGGCATCGCCCTGCTGCCGATCGTGCTCCTCGGCTCCTGGCGCGGCATCGAGCGGCACTGGCCGGCGTTCGCCGCCTCGCTGCTGCTGCTGACCACCGGCGTGCTCGGCGCGCTGGTCGCCCACGACCTCTTCCTCTTCTACATCTTCTGGGAGGTCATGCTGGTGCCGATGTACCTGCTCATCGGCATCTGGGGCGGCGAGCGCCGGATCTACGCCGCGGTCAAGTTCTTCCTCTTCACCATCGCCGGCAGCCTGCTGATGCTGGTCGCCATCCTCTGGATGGCCTGGACCTTCCAGCGCCTGAACGGCGGCGTCTGGAGCTTCGCGCTGGCCGACATGATGCGGCTCGACTTCCCGCTGTCGCAGCAGATCTGGCTGTTTGGGGCCTTCGCGCTCACCTTCGCGGTCAAGGTGCCGATGTTCCCGTTCCACACCTGGCTGCCGGACGCGCACGTCGAGGCGCCGACCGGCGGCTCGGTGATCCTGGCCGGCATCCTGCTCAAGCTCGGCACCTACGGCTTCCTGCGCTTCGCCATGCCGCTCTTCCCGCGCGCCACCGAGGCCGCCCAGCCGCTGCTGATCGCGCTCGCCCTGATCGGCATCATTTACGGCGCGCTGGTCGCCTGGGTGCAGACCGACATGAAGAAGCTGGTGGCCTACTCGTCGATCGCCCACCTCGGCTTCGTCATGCTCGGCCTGCTCGCCATCGACATCGTGGCCTGGCAGGGCGCGCTGCTCCAGATGGTCAACCATGGCCTGTCGACCGGCGCGCTCTTCCTCCTCGTCGGCATGATCTACGACCGCCGGCACACCAAGAAGTTCGAGGAGTTCGGCGGCCTCGCCAAGGTGATGCCGCTGTTCGCCTTCTTCCTGGTCTTCGCGACGCTCGCCTCGGTCGGCCTGCCGTCGCTCAACGGCTTCGTCGGCGAGTTCATGATCCTCGCCGGCAGCTACCGCGCGCTCGGCTGGCCGGCGGTGGTCGCCACCTTCGGCGTGGTGCTCGCCGCGGTCTACCTCTTGAAGATGGTGCAGCTGACGATCTGGGGGCCGTTGACCAGGGAGGAGAACCGGAACCTCAAGGACCTCAACGCCCGCGAGGTCTGGGCGCTGGCGCCGCTGTGCGTCCTGATGCTCTGGATCGGCGTCGCGCCGCAGACGTTCCTCGCTCCCAGCGAGCAGGCGCTGCGCCGGGTGCTCGCCGAGTACCGCCAGGGGGTCGAGCGGCCTGAGGTGACCCAGGCGACTCTACGGCCCCCCGCGGATACGGCGATGGCATCGGCTACCTCGATGACGGGCACGGAGACGGGACGATGAACCGCGCCGACCTGATCAGCCTGCTGCCCGAGATGATCCTCACCGGCGGTGGGATCCTGATACTGCTGCTCGACGCGGTCGCGCCGCGGCTGCGCCGCTCCTTCACCGCGCTGGCGCTGCTGACCACCGCGGCGGCGGCCTGGGGAGCCTGGGAGGCCTGGGCCCAGTTGGGGTCCGCGCTCACCTGGAACGGGGTGCTCGAGACCAGCCGGATCACGCTCGCCTTCTCGCTCGTGGTGCTGGTCGCGACCGCGCTCTGCCTGCTAGCCTCACAGGGCTATCTGCGCCGCGAGCGCATCCTCTCGGGCGAGTACCACGCGCTGCTCCTCTGGTGCGCCGCCGGCCTGCTGCTGATGCTGCGCGGCACCGAGCTGCTGACCGTCTTCGTGGCGCTCGAGCTGCTGTCGCTCTGCCTCTACTGCCTGGCCGCCTTCCACCGCCAGGTGAGCGTGGCGGGCGAGGCGGCGATCAAGTACTTCCTGATGGGCGCCTTCGTCAGCGCCTTCGTGCTCTACGGCATCTCGCTGGTCTACGGCGCCACCGGCAGCACGCGCTTCGCCGAGATCGGCCAGAAGCTGGGCGCCGCCGGCGAGGTGCCGGTCTTCGCCGCGCTGGGGCTGCTGATGCTGATCGCCGGCTTCGGCTTCAAGATGAGTATCGTCCCCTTCCACGCCTGGTCGCCGGACACCTATCAGGGCGCTCCTTCGCCGTTCGTGGCCTTCCTCTCGGTGGCGCCGAAGGTGGCGAGCGCGCTGGTGCTCTACCGCCTGCTCGACGCCGTCATCCAGGGCGGCGGGCAGACGGCCGGCAAGTGGGACGACCTGGTGGGGCTCCTCGCGGTGCTCTCGATGCTGGTCGGCAACCTGCTCGCCCTGGTGCAGCGCGACATCAAGCGCATGCTCGCCTACTCCGGCATCGCGCACATGGGCTACCTGCTGCTCGCCCTGGTGGTGCTGGACCGCGGCTCGCTCGGCCCGGTGATCGTCTACCTGCTGGCCTACGTGCTGATGAACGCCGGCGCCTTCGCCGTGGTGGCGATGCTCTACACCCGCGAGGGCGAGCAGCACCTGATCTCGGACCTGTCGGGGTGGGGCTACCGCTACCCGCTGCTCTCCGCCTGTCTCGCGGTCTGCATGCTGTCGCTGGGCGGCATCCCCCCGACCATGGGCTTCCTCGGCAAGTACGTGGTCTTCATGAACGCGGTGAGCGACGGCCTCGTCGGCCTCGCGATCGTCGGCGTCCTGGCCAGCCTGGTGGGCGTCTTCTACTACCTGCGGGTGGTGTACGTCCTCTACATGCGGCCCGAGAGCCGGCAGCCGGAAGGGCTCCTCATCGACGGCTGGGGCCGCACCGCCGCGGTGCTCGCGGCCCTGGGGACGCTGATCCTGGGCATCTGGCCGACCGGGCTCCTGCAGTGGCTGTGGGAGGCGACGGCGGCCCGATGAACGAGATGGAGGAGGTCTCTCCCCTCACTCTCAACCGGCTCTCTTTCTATCTCCGCTGCCTGCGGCACTTGCAGGAGTCGGGCGTCAAGCGCGTCTCCTCGCAGGAGATGGCGCGCCGGTACCACCTCTCGGCGACGCAGATCCGCAAGGACCTGGCGCAGTTCGGCGAGTTCGGCATCCGCGGCGTCGGCTACGACGTCGACGAGCTCGCCGACCATCTCAACACCCTGCTGGGGCTCGACCGCCAGCACCTCCTGCTGATCGTCGGCATGGGGAACCTCGGCAGCGCCCTCGCCTGCTACCTCGGCTTCAACCACGGCGCCTTCACGGTCGTCGCCGGGGTGGACAACGACCCCCGGAAGGTCGGCAGCATCATCGGCGGACTCACCGTCCGCCCGGCGTCGGACGTCGCCCAGGTGATCCGCGAGACCGGAGCGCAGATCGGCGTCCTGACCGTACCGGCCGAGGCCGCCCAGGAGAACTACGACGCCCTGGCCGACGCCGGCATCGCGGGGGTCCTCAACTTCGCCCCGGTGCGGGTCAAGCGCCGCGAGGGCGTTCCCTTGAAGAACGTCGACCTGCGGATCAACCTCGAGGAGCTGGCCTTCTTCCTCAAGGGGTGAGCGGCAGCATTCCTAGGAGCTTGAAGCTCCTCAGCTAGGGAGCTTTCAGCTCCTTATCTCCTAAGGAGCTTTAAGCTCCTGGCGCCGGACGGTGTTGTCCTCGATCCAGTCGAGGTCCGGCTCGACCCCCATCCCCGGGCGGCCGACCGGGACGTCGATCCAGCCCTGCCGGTCCATGGTCCACTCCGGCACGACCAGGTCCTTCTCCCAGTAGCGCTCGCTCGGCGAGAGGTCGCCCGGCATGGTGAAGTTGGGCAGCGACGCCAGCGCCACGTTGTGGGCGCGGCCGACGCCGGCTTCGAGCATGCCGCCGCACCAGACCGGGATGCCGTGCGCGGCGCACAGGTCGTGGATGGCGAGCGCCTGGCGGAAGCCGCCGACCCGGCCGGGTTTGATGTTGACGATGCGGCCGGCGCCGAGGGCGATCATGTCCTCCGCCCGGTCGACGCTGGTGATCGACTCGTCCAGGCAGATCGGCGTCCGCAGCTGCTTCTGCAGCTCGACGTGACGTAGCAGGTCGTTGTAGGCGAGCGGCTGCTCGATCATCGTGAGGTCGAAGTCGTCCAGGCGCCGCAGGTGCTCCGCATCCTTCAGCGTGTAGGCGTTGTTGGCGTCCGCCATCAGCGGCGCCTCGGGGCCGAGCGCCTCGCGGGCGGCCCGCAGGTACTCGACGTCCGCGCCCGGTTTGATCTTGATCTTGACCTTCTGATAGCCCCGCTCCAGGGCGGCGCGCGCCTTCCCGACCAGGGCTTCGGGGCTCGCCTGGATACCCAGCGAGATGCCGACCGGGATGCGGTCGCGCACGCCGCCCAGCTTCCTGGCGAGCGAGATCCCCTCGGCGCGCGCGGTGAGCTCCCAGGAGGCCATCTCGACCGCGGCCTTGGCCATGTTGTGGCCGCGGAAGTTGAGGTCGAGCGCCGGCTGGACCTCCTCCGGCCCGGCGAAGGTCCGGCCGAGCACGCGCGGCGCCACCCACTCGCGCAACGCCAGCCAGGCGGTGTCGACCGTCTCGTAGCTGTAGTTGGGGACGCTCCCCGCCACGCACTCCCCCCAGCCCTCGACGCCGTCCGAGGAAAGCAGGTGGATCAGCACGACCCGTTTGTGGGTCTGCGTGCCGGAAGAGATCTGGAAGGGCTCTTTCAGGGTGAGGTGGACCTCACACAGGGTGATCCGTTCAATCCGCAGCATCAGGTGCTCTCCGACAGTCCATAGAAGCAGCGCCCGCTCGCCGGGTCGCGCCGGAAGGCCTCGACGCGGTAGCCGCGCGGCAGATAGGTTTGGAACGCCCGCCGCGTCGACAGGCGCCAGGCGAAGGCCTCCTCCGGCCGCTCCACCTTGAGGGCCTGGACGTTGGCGGGGATCTCGACCCGCACCCGCGGGGCGTCCGGGAGGTCGTCCCCGCCGGGGCTCACGACCGGGGCATCGTTGAAGCTCGCGACATCGCCCATAGATCGCCCGGCCAGCACCCCGCGCACCCGGTCGCTCGCGATCCGCCACACCACGATGAACCGGTCGGTGCCGATGCCGCGGGCCAGCGCGCTCCCCATCTCGTCCGCGTACATCTCCTCGACGTACTCCTCCGGTTCGGCGCCGAGATGGTTCAGGTTGAGATGGGCGTTGCGCGCCTCCAGCGGATCGTAGGTCCAGTGAACCACCTCGACCCCCAGCGGCAGCAGCAGCTCGCGCTGGTAGAGCTTGAGCCGCGTACCGAGCCGCAGGTCCCGCGCCTCCGGGTCGACCGCGAGCAGATGCGACCAGTGGACGACCTCCGGCGGCTCTCCCCGGACGCCGGTGAGATCCCCGGCGCGAACGCCGGTGAGACCCCCGGCGCGAACGCCGGTGAGGCCAAAAACGAAACCGAGCATGCGGCCGTCCGGAGTGAACGCCCCGGCCGCCACCGCGCCGACCTTCTGGCTGATCTTGATGAGCCCCGCGGACACGACCTCGAAGTCCCGCCCCCAGGTCAGCTTCTGCAGCTCCACGCAGGCGTTGTAGTCCTCCCGGCTCCGCAAGAGCCGCAGGACGACGTCGGAAGCTGCCGGGGGAACGTCAGAGGGGGCCATGCCAAGGCCCGATCTTGTCACAGTTGACCGCCGCTGGAGAGTGCGACATCTTGCGCGGATGGCGGGCCGCATCGACTTCCAGCGCTACCGCAAGCTGCGCGCATTCGTGCGGCGGACGTTCCTCCACGTCCTCTGGTGGGACGTGCTGCTCGCCGGTCCGGTGCTGCGCCGCTTCCGCCGGCCGGCGGACGAGCGCTGGCGGCAGATCGCCCGGCGCTACCGCGCCCTCGCCGTCGAGATGGGGGGCGTGCTGATCAAGCTCGGCCAGTTCCTGAGCATCCGGGTGGACCTCCTCCCCCAGGACGTGATCCG
Organism: Thermoanaerobaculia bacterium; assembly: GCA_046714475.1. Classification (GTDB taxonomy): domain Bacteria; phylum Acidobacteriota; class Thermoanaerobaculia; order Multivoradales; family UBA5704; genus DASPJI01. Next base: position 7,366 of record JBKKAU010000805.1, on the reverse strand, counting down.
CGAGCTCTCCGGCCTCCAGGACGAGGTCCCGCCCGAGCGTTTCGAGGACGTGGCGCGCCAGATCGAAGCCGACTTCGGCCTCCCCCTCGCGCAGGTCTTCTCCTGGATCGATCCGCAACCCGTGGGGGCCGCCTCCCTCGCCCAGGTCCACCACGCGCGGCTGCCCAACGGCGAGCGGGTGGTGGTCAAGGCCCTGCGCCCAGGGATCGACGTGCTGGTCGAGACCGACCTCGCGGCCGTGGGGCTCGCCCTGCGGCTGCTGCGGTTCTCGCGCCGGGTGCGGACCCGGGTCGACCTCGCCCGTCTGGCGGCCGAGATCTCCACCACGACCCTGCGCGAGCTCGACCTCACCCAAGAAGCGGACAACGCCGAGCGCTTCGCACGCGACTTCGCGGACGACGACCGCGTCTACATCCCCCGGGTCTTCCGCGAGCGGACCGCCCACCGCACGCTGACGCTGGAGAACGTCGGCTATCTGAAGATGGGCGACCCCGAAGGGCTGGCGCGCGCCGGCATCGACCGTTCGGAGGTGGCGCGGGTCCTCTACCGCATCTACATGAAGCAGCTCTTCGAGCACCACTTCGTGCACGCCGACCCCCACCCGGGCAACCTCTTCATCCGGGCGTTGCCGCTGCCTCGAGAGCCTCCGTTCGCGCCCGGCGACCCCGTCCCGCCGCCGCCCGCGGGCGTGGACCGGGCATTCCAGATCGTCTTCGTCGACTTCGGCATGGTCGCCGTCATCCCCGAGCACCTGCGCGGCGCGATGCGCGAGTACGTGATCGGGCTCGGGACGCGCGACCCGGCCCGCGTGGTGCACGCCTACCAGAGCGCCGGCGTGCTCCTGCCGGGAGCCGACATCCACCGCCTGGAGGAGATCCACGAAGAGCTGTTCGACCGCTTCTGGGGCGTGAGCATCGGCAACCTGCGCAACGTGGCGCTCTCCGAAGCGCGCTACTTCCTGCGGCAGTACCGGGACCTGCTGTACGAAATCCCCTTCCAGGTGCAGGTGGATCTGCTCTTCGCCTCGCGGGCCGTGGGCCTGCTTTCGGGGCTCTCCACCCAGCTCGATCCGGAGTTCGATCCCTGGTCCGAGACCATGCCGTTCGCGCAGCGGCTGGTCCAGGAGGATCTGCGGCGCGACTGGCGCGGCATCCTCAACGAGGCGCTCTTCCAGGGGCGGCTGCTGTTCGACCTGCCCAAGAGGCTGGACGACGTGCTGCTGCGCGCCGAGCGCGGCGGCCTCACCGTCCAGGTCGGCCTCGCCCAGGAGACCAAGCGGACGATCCAGAGGCTGGAGAAATCGCTCCAGAGAGTCGCCTGGATGGTGGTATCCGCGGCCCTGCTGCTCGCCGGCGTCCTGCTTCATCTCAACGCTCCCGGAGAGCCCTATGGCCGCGGGCTCCTCGCCGCGGCAGGGCTCACGTTCCTATGGGGGACGCTCGCCAAGAGGTGATCCGTGGCACCCATCCTGCAAACTTGTCCGCAGGCGGAGCCATACACGGGCTCCAGGGAGGGTTCCATGAGGTTCCGGAAATTCAGCCGATCGATGTTGCCGGTCCTGCTCCTCGTCTCGTTCCTGGGCTGCGGCGGAAAGGCTGAACAACAGGAGACGCGGATCCCCACTCCTCCTCCCGCCAAGAAGGGCGAAGAGGCCATGCAGGACAGCGCCCACCTGACCCTCACCGGCGGTCAGCAGATCGACGGGCAGTACAGCGTTTCGTGTAATCTCTCCAGCCAGGGACTGGAGATCACCTTGGACCAGCGGGGGACGAGAGCGCCTCAGGTCGAGCTTACGATCGGCGACTATATGACCCAGGGTACATACCAGGCCGCCGTGATCGTCCGCGTCCACCCCGAGCAGGGGAGCCCCAGCGAGTCGACCGGCACGGCGCGGGTCGATATCCGGAGTCAGAACCGGACCGGTGTTCAAGGGGAGACCGAGCTGTCGGGTTCGTTCAACGGCGCCTACACGGGCGCAGCCGGTCAGGGGACGATCTCCGGCCGGATCGATCGCTGCCTTCCCATGGAATTGATCCAATAGGAGAGAGGCCTTGCCCCGATCCAGGTTCTTTCCGGCCGTCCTCGCCCTCTGCCTGCCGCTCCTGACCGCCTGCGGCACCGAGAAGCCCCCGCGGCTCGGAGACGCCGGACCGGCCGAAGAGCCGCTGCCGGAGATCGAAACCAAAAGAGGCCAGGACGTTGTCCAGGGCGCCGTCCTAGTGGCGACGGGTCGGCAGTCCTTCAACGGCAGCCCGCGATATCAGTGCGCCCTGCACGACGAGAGCGGGCTGCAGGTCAACTTCCGCACCGGGGACCTCGACCTGCCGGCGGTCACGGTACGAATCGACTCCTATCAAGGCAGCGGCCCCTACCAGGCCCGTCTGTTCGTAACCGGACGGAGCCGGACCGGCGCCCTGGTCCGGTCGCTCGGCCAAGCCAGCCTGAAGCTGCAGGGCGAAGAGAGCCCGGTCAGCGCTCCCCGGGTCCTGCTGGACGGCACCTTCGAGGGCAGTTACGCCGGAGAGGCGGGCAAAGGCACGGTGCGCGGCCGATTCAGCGGCTGCTCCTATTCTTCCGTCCGTGACGGCCCGCCGCTCCTCGCCGAATCCCGCTGAAGAAAACTGAGCGATTTTTCCCCCGTTTTCCGTCTTTCTTGCCCGAACCGTCCGATCCCGGACTTCGAGAGAGGAGACGAGAGATGAGGGACCACCGCCAGCTCCCAGCTTTTCAGACCACCCACGCTCTGATCCTGGCCCTGCACGAGGCCGCCCACCGGATCACCGCCAGCGACGCCGGAGGGCTGACCGGCCGCATGCGAGCCGCCGCGCTCTCCGCGGCCGGCGCGATCGTGCGCGGCGCCGGCCTTCCCAACCGCCGCTTCGCCGGCGAGCTCGAGCACGCCGCCTGCCGCCTGCGCGAGATCGGCTACTACGTCGACCTCGCCCAGCGTCTGGGCTACCTGTCCCTGGAGTCCGCCCTCGAGCTGCTGGAACGGCAGACGCGGGCACGGCTCGAAGTAGCCGGGCTCCTCGAAGAGCTCGTGGAGGAGGAGGCGACGGGTCATCTGGTGCTCGGGAGCGAGCGGGCGGGGGTTGAAACCCGGGCCTAGCGCCGCACCAGCAACGCCACCGGGAACCGCGCGAGCAGATCGGCCAGGGGCTGCCGGCCCCCCGCGATCTGCTCTCCGGTCAGCTCGTTCGTCCAGGAGCCGTAGGGGAGCTCCAAGGTGGTTTCCCGCCAGTCGCCGCCCAGGCCGATCACGAGCCGGGGGACTACGGCCGCCACCTGCTCCTCGCGCAGGAAGGCGAGGGCGTGGTCCGCCTTCGCTCCCTCGGCGCTCAGCGGGCGGTACTCGCCGTCCCGGAACGGATCGGGGAGCCGGCCGCGCACGGCCAGGGCCTGGCGGATCACCCAGAGCTTGGGGAGCCCCTCGTCCATGCGGACGAGGACTTCTTCAGGGGTGATTCCATCCCTTTCGAGGTCGGTCAGGAGCCGCCGGCGCAGCTCGTAGTCCACCGGACGGCGGTTGTCGGGATCGACCAGCGAGAGGTCCCACAGCTCGGACCCCTGATAGAAGTCCGGCACCCCCGGGGCGGTGAGCTTGATCAGGGTCTGCGCCAGGGAATTGATCCGCCCCGGCTCGACCAGCGGCGCGACGAAAGCTTCGAGGTCGGCCAGGAAGTCCTCGTCCTCGAAAACCGCCTCGATGAAGGAGCGCATCGCGCCCTCGTACTCTTCGTTGACGCGGGTCCAGGTGGTCAAGGTCTTGGCCTCCCGGACCGCCTTCTCCATGTAGATAAGAGTCCGCTCGACGGTGAGAGGCCAGGCCCCCACCAGGGTCTGATAGAGGAGGTATTCGGTATTCGGATCGAGCATGAGGCCTTGGTTCCGTTCCCTCCACCTGCGCACGGCGTCACCCCAGCTCTCCGGGATCTCCGAGAGGAGGTGGAGGCGCATCCGCACATCCTCGCTACGCTTGGTGTCATGGGTCGAGGTGCCGAGCATCGCCCGCGGCCAGCGCTGTTGGACGTAGACGCACTCGCGGTGGAACTGCTCCGGCAGAATCCCGAAGCGCCCCGGGTCTCCCCCGACCTCGTTGAGCGAGATCAGCCGGTGGTAGTTGTAGAAGGAGGTGTCCTCGACTCCCTTGGCCATGGTCGGTCCCGTGAGTTGCTGGAAACGCATCACCAGCTCGTTCTCGACCGGCCCCGAGACCTCGAGCACCAGCAGCGAGCGGAAGAAGTCGAAAAGGTCGGGCGGCAGGTCGGGGCGGCGCTCCCGGGCGGCCTGGATCGCCTGGTCGATGTGACGGACATCCTCCTCGTTCACCTCCCCCACCTCCGCCCGGACGTACGAGCGATACACCGGGAAGCAGGCCGCCACTTCGCGGGTCGCCTGGCGCAGCTCGTGCCGGGTGAAGTCCCGGTACCGGCGGTGCCGCTCGCAGACCTGGAGGAAGACCTCGGCGAGCCGGGCGACGTCGCTCGCCAGCAGCTCGCGCAACACCAGGTGCTTCTTCTCCCAGACCATCTCGCTCCAGTCGACCCGGGTGCCGTTCCACTCCGCGTAGAGGTCGGTCAGCGGCGCCTCGCCCGCCGGGTCGACGAACAGGCCGCCCACCAGGTTCATGAAGTCATAGCCGGTGGTGCCGTCGACCGGCCAGGTCGTGGGCAGGCGCTCGCCGGCCTCCAAGATCTTCTCGACCACGATCCAGGCGCGCGGCGCCGCCGTCCGCAGGCGGTGGAAGTAGCGGCCGGGATCGCGCAGCCCGTCAGGGTGGTCGATCCGCAAGCCGTCGAGCACCCCCTTCGCCAGCCAGTCGAGCACCAGCGCGTGGGTGTCGGCGAAGACCCGCTCGTCCTCGGCGCGCAGCCCGATCAGCGTGTGGACGTCGAAGAAACGCCGGTAGTCGAGCTCGCGCCCGGCGGTCCGCCAGAAGGCGGGGCGGTAGTTCTGCCGCTCCAACAGGGCGTGCAGCCGGTCGGCGTCGGCGTTGATCTCCGCCACCACGGTATCGACGGTGGCGGAGATCCCGGGTTTTTCCTCGCAGAGGCGGGCGAGCTGTCCGGCCAGCACCTCCTTGTCGCGATGGCGGCGGGCGATGCTCTCCCGGTCGGTGGCGGTGGCGGACGGGAGCTGCGCGCAGACGTCGGCGATGAAGGCGAGGTCCGGCGAGCCGCAGCGCTCGGCGGCGTCGGCGAGCAGCGCGTCCAGCGAGCGCGGCGAGACCGGCATCCGGTGCTCGTGGTAGTGGATCTCGAAGCGGCCGCCCCGCCGCACCAGCTGGAGCTCCCCGGCTTCCAGGACGCGGCCGTAATGGTCGCCCAGGATCGGCAGCAGCACGAGGTTCCGAAGCCGCTCCTGCGGCGCCTCCCAGTCGACGTCGAAGTAGATGGCGTAGCGGCTGGACGGCCCGTTCTCCAGCACGTCCCACCACCAGACGTTGCGCCGCTCGACGATCGACATGTGGTTCGGGACGATGTCGAGCACCTGCCCGAGCCCGTTCTCCCCCAAAGTGCGGCAGAACCGCTCGTGCGCCTCCACCCCGCCCAGATCCTCGTTGACCCGGGTCGGGTCGACCACGTCGTAGCCGTGCGTGCTGCCCCGGGCTGCCTGGAGATACGGCGAGCTGTAGAGATGGCTGATCCCCAGGCGCGAGAGGTAGGGTGCGATCGCCTCGGCCTCGGCGAAACCGAGCTCGGGGCGGAACTGGACACGGTAGGTACAACGTGGCGAGGGCACGGCTTGATCGGGTGCAAGCCGTGGACCAGTCGCTACGGCACCCGCACCGACACCGCCTCGCCGAGCGCCCGGAACCGCTCGACCCACGCCGCCGCCTCGTGGCTTGCTTCCATCCTCGGATAGGTGGTCTGAAGCATCTCGTAGCACCGGTTCTGGGCCCGCCAGAGGTCGATCTCGAAAGGGGCCGAGCGGGCGAGGAGGACGGCCGACTCGATACGTTGCAGCAGGTCGGCCCTCTCCGGCTGCCGGCGCAGCAGCTCCAGCAGAGTTTCCAGCGCCTGCTCCAGGGCGTAGCTCAGCTCCTTCCGGTCCAAGGCGACGCCCAGGCTCCGGGCCTCGTCGAGCAGTCGCCGCACCTCGTCGGGATCGGACCACGGATCGCCCAGGGCGCGGCGCAGGTCGATGTTCAGGACGAGCTCGGCGGCGGCGCGGAAGGCGCTCGGGAGGGGGGTCTCCAGCCCATTGAGGAACCGCATCAGAGGGGCGTGCTGGTGGAAGATCTCGCGCAGCTCGTCCTCGGTGTCGGCGAGCGTAGCGGCCAGGATCTGGTCGAGGACGCGGCGCTGCTCGTCGCGGAAAAGCGACTTGAGCGAGTAGGAGACGTCGCCGAAGTAGCGGTCCAGGAGGCGGATCACCTGCGCGAAGTCGCCATGCTCGAACACGGGACCCGCCCCGGCGACCAGGCGCTCATAGGCCTCGGCGTCGTCGAAGGTGCGTACCCCGGCGTTGAGGTTGTGGTCGCCGAAGTGGAGGACGCCGAAGCTCAGACGCGCCGACTTGCCGGTGAGGTTCGAGGTGACCGTCACCCTGCCCAGGGCCAGCCGGGCGCGGCCGGCGCGGAAGGTCCGGCCGTTCTCCCGTTCGACCGAGTAGCAGAAGACATGGCCCGGGCTCGGCAGGTCGCGGAACAGGGAGCTGACCGCGTAGTGGGCCGCGACCTGGGGCAGGTCGACCATGGCCGGGCGCACGTGCTTTTGATAGAGATCGCGCCCGCTCCCCGCCGCGAGCGAGTTGCTGCGGGCGCGTTCGAGCCGCCGCAGGAAACCCGCTTCGATCGGAGCCTCGAAAAGGTCCCGGGCGAGTTGGACCGCGCGGCCGGCATAGAGCAGGATCTGGACCGTCTCGATCCCCGCGAGGTCGTGGAAGAACCAGCCGCAGCTCGTATACATCTGCATGGCGTGGCGCTGCATCTCGAGCAGCTTGAGTGCCCGGACCCGCTCCTCGCCCACTGGCGTCCGCTCTTCGGCATACCGCTCGAAAAAGGCCTCGATGCTCTCCGGCGACCGGTCGAGGACCACCGGGACGTAACCGTCGCGGGCGGCCCAGGGATCGTCGAACCAGGCGCTCGCGGCCTCTTCATAGAGCGGCGCCAGCTCGTCCCGCAACCCGTCGAGCGCCTTGCGCAGCGGCGCCCGCCAGGCCTGGCTCCACCCGGGATCGCCGCCGGTACGGCAGCCGCAGTCGTCGCACCACCGCTCCACCCCGTGGGCGCAGCTCCAGGAGGTGTTCTCGACGATCTCGACCTGCCGCTCGGGGGGATGCGCCTCGAGGTACTCGCCGTAGTTGGTCAGCCGCGCGAGGCCGTGCGTCTCGATGTGGTGCAGCGCGTAGGAGCGCGCCATCT
>JBKKAU010000804.1:0-5446 GCA_046714475.1 Thermoanaerobaculia bacterium | reverse complement strand
GCCCCGTCATGGGCGCCTGCGGTTGCCTCGCGCTCGCCCTGGCCTGCGGCGACCCGCCCGGACCGCCGGCCGCGCGGCGGGACTCCCCGGGCGCCTACGCCGACTACCTCCGCCGCGCCCCTGAGCTCCAGCCCCTGAGCCAGACCCCCGAGAACAGCCGTTGGGACACCTGGCTCTACATGCCGTGGCGCTACCGCTGGACGATCGGCACCGGCGACGAGGGGGGCCGGTTCGCCCGGCGCTACGGCATCAACGGCGGCATGACCGATCACGGGCGCGGCCCCCTCGCCTGGCTGGAGCGGTGGGGCCTGCGCTTCTACAACGACCATACCGCCGGCAAGGGGGACCTCTTCCTGATGAAGACCCCCGGCCTCGATGGTTTCGACGCTGCGCTCGCCGACCCGCGCGCCGTCCGCCCCCGGCCGCTCGACGAGGCGCTCGCCAGGAAGCTCGAGGAGACCGTCGCCCGGAACGTCGGCGCCATCCGCCAGAGCCCGATGCGCGTCGCCTACGCCCTCGACGACGAAATCTCCTGGGGAGTGCTGGCGCGCCCCGCGGTCTGGCGGGTGAACGCCGACGACGGCGCCTACGCGCGCTGGCTCGACGGCTACTATGGCGGCGCCGCGCCGGCCCCCCGCTTCGTCGGCCCCGAGCACGCCTTCGACCAGCTCGACCCCCCGCTGCGCCCGCTGCGCGAGATCGACCTCTCCCCCTTCCTCGACCGCATGACCTACAACGACTCGGTCTGGGCCAACCTGATCGGCCGGCTGGTCGAGCGCTGCCACCGCGAAGACCCGGCGACCCCCTGCGGTTTCGTCGGCGGCCAGGCCCCCGGCCTCTTCGGCGGCTACGACTACGCCCGGATCGCCAAGAAGGTCGGGTTCATCGAGGCCTACGACCTGGGCTCGTCCCAGGAGATCCTGCGGTCGCTCGCCCCGGACGTCCCGCGGGTGACGACCCACTTCCACGACGACCGGCGCGGCGCCGGCAACGACGTCTGGCTCGCCTGGCGCTACTTCGCCCACGGCCACCGCGGCATGATCGGCTGGGTCGACGACAGCTGGTTCGAGGGCGGCAGGCCCCGGCCCTGGCTGGCGCGCTTCGGCGCCACCCTGCGGGAGCTGGGCGGCGTCCAGGGCCCCAAGATGGCGGGCGCGCGCTGGCTCCACGACGGCGTCGCCCTCTACTACTCCCACCCGTCGCTCCAGGTCTCCTGGTGCCTGGACGCCGAGCCGCACGGCCGGACCTGGCCGAAGCGCAACGAGGACCACCTGCTCGGCACCTCGCACAACGTCCGACGCGCCTGGCAACTCCTGTTGGAAGACGCCGGACTCCAGTACGATGTACTCGCCTATGACCAAGTCGCTCTACGCGGTGTGCCCAAGGAGTACCGGGTGCTGATCCTGCCCGCCTGCTACGCGCTGTCCGACGCCGAGGCCCGGCAGATCACGGACTTCGCCGAGGCCGGGGGCACCGTCGTCGCCGACTTCGCCTGCGGCCTCTTCGACCCCCACGGACGGGGGCGGGAGCGCGGCGCGCTCGACCCCCTCTTCGGCGTCCGGCACGACGGCGGCGAGACCCGCGAGGACTTCTTCGGCGGCCGGCTCTGGACCGAGACCGACCAGGACGAGGGGTACGGCTTCCGGCGCTACGCCGAGCTGTTCGCGACCGTCCGCCCAAGGCTCCATGAAGGCTTCGCGATCGCCGAGCGGCGCCTGCCTGTCGGCAGTGCCCAGACGGTGCGGGCCGGGCGGCGCCGGGCCGTCTACCTCAACCTCTCCCCCCAGCGCTATCTCCAGTACCGCGAGGAAGGCGAGGCTTCCGAGGCGCTGCGGCGCCCCTTTCTGGCGCCGATTCTCGCCGGCGGCGCCAGGCCGTGGCTTAAGGCGACCGCGGCCGGCCTCCTGCTCGAAGCCACCTACTGGACCCGCGGGGGACGGACCCTGGTCTTCGTGCTCCAGAACGCTCCCGTCGCCGGCACCTCGACCGGGCGCGGCGGCGCCGAAGGGCTGGTCGAGGGGGTCCTGCCGGTCGAGGTCCGGCTCGCCGGACCGGTGGCGGGGGTGGTCGACGAGCGCACCGGCAAGAGCCTGCCGGACGGCGACCGTTTCACCTTCCGGCTCGACGCCACCGAAGCCGTCTTTTCAGCTTCGCCGGGGACCCGCCGCGCCCGGCTCCCCAGGGGGGACCCTCGTGAGCCGGACGCCGCACCTGCTCCACGTCTTCCCCAGCTTCATCCCGGCGGGGATCGAGATGCGGACCGTGAACCTGATCGCCGCCTTCGGCGACGAGCTCCGCCACTCGATCCTGTCGCTCGACGGCCGCACCGACGCCGCCGCGCGCCTCCCCCCGGGCGCCCCGGTACGCCTGCTGCCCAGCCCACCCAGGGCCGGGTCGCTGCGCACCGCCGCGCGTCTGTGGGCGCTGTTGCGCAGCGAGGCCCCCCACCTGGTGCTGACCTACAACTGGGCGGGGTTCGACATGCTGCTCGCCGCCCGCGCCGCCGGTTTCCGGCGGCTCGTCCATCATGAGGACGGCTTCGACGCCGACGAGGCCCAGAAGCTCAAGCTGCGCCGCGTGCTCGGCCGCCGCGCGGCGCTGCCCGGCGCGCACCGCATCGTGGTCGCCTCCGAGCGCCTGCGCGACATCGCGACCCGGGTCTGGAAGATGCCGGCCGAAAAGGTGCGGCTGATCGCCAACGGCCTCCGCCTCGCCCCCTTCCAGCCGGCCGACGGCAACCCCGAGCTGCGCCGGGAGCTCGGCATCCCGCCGGACGCCCTGGTGGTGGGGAGCGTCGGCCGCCTGAGCGCGGAGAAGAACTTCCAGCGCCTGCTGGAGGCCTGCGCCGCGCTCGACCGCGACGTCCACCTGCTGATCATCGGCGAGGGGAGCGAGCGGCCGGCGCTCGAAGCCCGCGCCGCCCGGCCAGACCTCGCCGGCCGCGTCCACCTCCCCGGCTACCAGGCGGATCCGCCGCGCTTCTACCGCGCCATGAACGTCTTCGCCCTCTCCTCGGACACCGAGCAGATGCCGGTCTGCCTCCTGGAGGCCATGGCCTCCCGCCTCTCCGTCGCCGCCACCGACGTGGGGGACCTCCGCTCTGTCCTTCCCGCCGAGCAGCGCCCGTGGCTGGTGCCGCTCGTGGGGGACGCGACCGCCGGAGGGCTCGCCCATCGTCTGCGCGGGCTCCTCGCCGACCGCGCCGCCCGTGAACGCCTCGGCCGGCTCAACCGCCGCCGCGTCGAGGAGCGCTACACGTTCGAGGGGATGCTGGAGGCGTACCGGGAGGTGTATTGGGGGGCGATGGGGGCCTGAGCCCCGGAGGACGTTGTGCTAAACTTCTCCCCGCATTGAGTCAAGACCCCCCTAGTACCCACGCCGCCCCCGCTTTCTTCGGCACCGAGCAGCACCTCCCGGCCAGCTCCTGGAGGGGTACAGCCTTGGCCCATCCTGACGAGGAGGCTGCTCCGGAGGAGCGCCGGTGAGCCCCTTCCTCCTCGCCGCCTCGGTCCCCGGGGAGGTCAACATCTCCCCCGGCTGGGGCCTGTTCCTCGGCATCCTGCTGGTCTTCCTGAACGGCTTCTTCGTCGCCGCCGAGTTCGCGCTGGTCAAGGTGCGGCCGACGCAGATCGAGCCCCACGTCGTCGCCGGCCAGCGCAGCGCCCGGGTGGCGCGGCACATGGTCCACCACCTCGACGCCTACCTGTCGGCCACTCAGCTCGGTATCACCCTGGCGAGCCTGGCCCTCGGCTGGATCGGCGAGCCGGCCTTCGCCTGGGTCGTCACCCCCCTGGTCAACCTCGTGACCGGCGGCGGCAACCCGGACCTGGTCCACTCGGTAAGCGTCACGTTCTCGTTCCTGGTGATCACCATCCTCCACATCGTGCTCGGCGAGCTCGCCCCCAAGTCGATCGCCATCCGCAAGGCGGAGGCGACCACCCTGGCGATCTCGCTGCCGCTCTTCGTCTTCTACAAGGTGAGCTACCCGGCGATCTGGCTGCTCAACCACACCGCCAACGCCCTGCTCAAGCTGGTCGGCATCGCGCCGGTCTCCGAGGGGGAGGCGGCCCACAACGAGGAGGAGCTGCGGCTGCTGCTCGCGTCCAGCCAGAACCACCACGTGTCGCTCCAGAAGCGCGAGCTGCTCGACAACATCTTCGAGCTGTCGCACCGCCTGTCACGGCAGATCATGCTGCCGCGCCAGGACGTGGTCTACCTCTCGACCGCCCGCACCGTCTCCGAGAACCTCCGCCTGGCGCGGCGCAGCGGCCACACCCGCTTCCCGCTCTGCCAGGGCGACCTCGACCACGTCGTCGGCGTCATCCACATCAAGGACCTCTTCCGCCGCGAGCGGCCGCTGGTGTCGCTGGAGGAGATCGCGCGCGAGATCGCCTTCGTCCCCGAGACCCTGGAGCTCGACCGGCTGCTCAAGCGGATGCGCACCGAGCGCTTCCACATGGCGGCGGTCATCGACGAGTACGGCGGCGTCTCCGGCATCGTCACGCTGGAGGACGTCATCGAGGAGATCGTCGGGCAGATCGAGGACGAGTTCGACGTCGAGAACCCCGAGCTGAAGGCGCGCGGCGACGGCGTCTACGAAGTCTCGGGCGGCATGCTGATCGAGGACCTCGAGGCGGCGCTGGAGCTGGAGCTCTCCGAGCGCGACGAGGACACCCTCGGCGGTCTGGTCCTCTCGGAGCTGGGACGCAACCCCGCGGTCGGCGACCAGGTCGAGCTCGGCCCGATGATCCTGGAAGTCCTGGAAGTGCAGGGCAACCGCGTCAACACCGTACAGTTGACGGTGAAGCGGCCCGAGACGGTGCCGCCGGAGTAGCCCAGGGTGGAAACCCACCCTCTTACACACATCTCGCCAAGAGAGGATGCTGCTCAGGCCCGAAGGGCCGTAGGCATAAAGCCTGGTGCTTTAGCGCCAGGAAAGGGTGTCCACCCATCCCCAATAAGTCCCGAAGGGACGTAGGCGGCGGTCTGCCGTCGCCCCCTTCGGGGCTTAGGTCAAGATGGGGCTGCGGTCCTGGGGTTGAAACCCCAGGCTTTATTCCTATGCCCCTTCGGGGCTCCTCAGCTTCGCCCGGCCGGCGCTTTGTCCGCCCGCCCGACCTCCCTGCAATGTGCATACGATAGACGAGTACCCCAAAATTCCGTCAAGATCTCTCTTGACATTGGTCCTGGATCTGCCTAATGTATTCGCATTCAACCCGGACGGCCCTTACACCTTGGGAGCGGAAACCCCATGGGCGGCCCGGGGAAGGTCAACCCCGGCGAGATCACCGGCGCCGATTGCGGTTCCGGAGAACCGGGCCCTTGCGGCCCAGAGAGGAGAAGGACCATGGCGAAGGACACGAGAGTAGGGAGGCTGCAGCGGCTGCTGGCGAGGTTGACCGGCAACCGCGAGGAGCTCCAGCACCTGGAACCGAGCCGCGCCCGC
>JBKKAU010000803.1:0-8024 GCA_046714475.1 Thermoanaerobaculia bacterium | reverse complement strand
CATCTGCACAGCCAGTTCAGTCTGCTCGACGGGGCCAACCGCCTCGACGACGTGATTCAGGCGGCCATCCAGGCGGGCATGCCGGCGATGGCCCTGACCGACCATGGCAACATGTTCGGGGCCATCGAGTTCTACGAGAAGGCCAAGAAGGCCGGGATCAAGCCGATCATCGGCGTCGAGGCCTACGTCGCCCAGGGAAGCCGCCTCGACCGCACGCCGGGCAAGGGCAGCAGCAACCACCTGGTGCTGCTCGCGGCCAACGAGGCCGGCTACCGCAACCTGATCAAGCTCACCTCCAGCGCCTATCTCGAAGGCTTCTACTACAAGCCGCGGATCGACAAGGGGCTGCTGCGCCAGCACAGCGAGGGGCTGATCGGCCTCTCGGCCTGCCTCAAGGGGGAGGTCAACGAGAAGATCGTCGGCAACAAGGAGCGCGAGGCCGAGGCCACGGCGCGCGAGTTCCTGGAGATCTTCGGCGAAGGCAACTTCTACCTGGAGATGCAGGACCACGGCATCCCCGAGCAGCGCCTCGCCAACGAGGTGGTGCGGCGGATCGCGCAGCGCAACGGCATCCCGCTGGTCGTCTCCAACGATGCCCACTACCTGCGCAAGGACGACGCCTTCGCGCACGACGTCCTGCTCTGCATCGGCACGCAGAAGATGATGTCCGACCCCGACCGCATGCGCTACGCGTCGGACAACTTCTACGTCAAGAGCGCCGAGGAGATGCACCGCCTCTTCCCCGACGACCATCAGGCGATCGAGAACACGCTGGCCATCGCCGAGCGGTGCGACCTGAAGATCCCGATGGGGACGTTCCACCTGCCGGAGTTCCCGATCCCGGAGGGCTACGCCCTCCACTCCTACTTCCAGAAGGTGGCGCGCGAAGGGTTGGAGGAGCGCCTCTCCGGGCTGCGGAAGCGGGGCGCCAAGCGGCTCGTCAAGAACCCGGAGGAGCGCTACCGCGAGCGGCTCGAGTACGAGATCCAGGTCATCGAGAAGATGGGCTTCGCAGGCTACTTCCTGGTGGTTTGGGACTTCATCCGCCACGCCCGCGAGCACGACATCCCGGTGGGACCCGGGCGCGGCTCGGCCGCCGGCTCGGTCGTCTCCTGGGCGATGCGCATCACCGACATCGACCCGCTGCAGTACGACCTGCTCTTCGAGCGCTTCCTGAATCCCGACCGCGTCAGCATGCCCGACATCGACATCGACTTCTGCATGCGGCGGCGGGGCGAGGTCATCCACTACGTCACCGACCTCTACGGCCGCGACCGGGTGGCGCAGATCATCACCTTCGGGACGCTGGCCGCCAAGGCCGTGATCCGCGACGTCGGCCGGGTGATGGGGATCCCTTACGTGAAGGTGGACCGCATCGCCAAGATGATCCCCGACATGACCAAGTCGCTCGCCGAGGCGGCCAAGGAGGTCGACGCCCTGGCCGCCGAGGTGCAGAAGGATCCGGAGGTCAGGAAGATCGTCGAGGTCGGGAGCCGGCTCGAAGGGCTCACCCGCCACGCCTCGGTGCACGCCGCCGGCGTCGTGATCACCCCCCGCCCGTTGGACGAGCTGGTGCCCCTCTACAAGGTCACCAAGGGCGAGGAAGAGCAGATCATGACCCAGTGGGACATGACCATCATCGAGAAGCTGGGGCTTCTCAAGATGGACTTCCTCGGCCTGCGGACGCTCACCGTCATCGACGACGCCGTCCGCATCCTGCGCCAGCAGGGGATCGACCTCGACCTCGACCACGTGCCGCTCGACGACCCGGAGGTCTTCCGGCTCTTCTGCGAGGGGCGTACGAGCGGCATCTTCCAGTTCGAGTCGCGCGGCATGACCGACCTGCTGCGGCGCGCCCGTCCCGAGAAGTTCGAGGACCTCGCCGCCTTCAATGCCCTCTATCGGCCGGGCGCGCTCTCCGTCGGCATGGTCGAGGAGTACATCCAGCGCAAGCTCGGGCGCAAGAAGATCAAGTACATCCTGCCCGAGACCAAGACGATCCTGGAGGAGACGTACGGCGTCATCGTCTACCAGGAGCAGGTCATGCTGATCGCCGTCGCCGTGGCCGGTTTCACCATGGCCGAGTCGGACACGCTGCGCAAGGCCATGGGCAAGAAGAAGGCCGACGTCATGGCCCAGATGAAGGAGAAGTTCGTCTCCGGCGCGGCGGCGCGCGGCGGCGACCCGGCCAAGGCCGCCGAGCTGTGGGACTACATCGAGCCGTTCGCCGGCTACGGCTTCAACAAGAGCCACAGCGTCGCCTACGCCATGCTCGCCTATAAGACGGCCTATCTGAAGGCCCACTATCCGGTGGCCTTCATGGCGGCGATGCTCAACTCCGAGCTCAACTCCTCGGACGCCATCGCCAAGTACATCGGCGAGTGCCGCAACATGGGCATCCGGCTTTTACCGCCCGACGTCAACGAGAGCGGTTATTTCTTCACCGTGGTCGACGGCCAGGTCCGCTACGGGCTCGGAGCGGTCAAGGGGGTGGGGGAGGGCGCGATCGATTCGCTGCTCAAAGTCCGTCGCCGCCTGGGGAGTTTCCGCAGCCTCGCCCATCTCGCCTCCGAGATCGACCTGCGCTCCGCCAACCGCAAGGTCATGGAGTGCCTGATCAAGGCCGGCGCCTTCGACAGCCTGGGGCTGCACCGCGCCGCCCTCTGGCACGCGCTCGACCGCATCCTCGACCATGCCCAGCAGCGCCGGCACGAGCGCGAGGCCGGTCAGGGCAGTCTGTCCGTCCTCTTTGGCGGCGCCGGCGGCATGACCGTGTCCGAACCCAAGCCCGATCCCGCCACGCTACCCTGGCCGGAACGGGAGCGGCTGCGGGCCGAAAAGGAGGCGCTCGGCCTCTACCTCACCGGCAACCCGCTGTCGGAGCACCACGAGACGCTGGAGCGGCTGGTCACGCACACCACGGCGACCCTCAAGGAAGGAGCCGAAGGCACGGTCACCCTCGGCGGCCTGGTCACCGGCTTCAACCGCGTCAAGATCAAGAGCGGCCCCAACGCCGGGCGCTTCATGGGCCGGTTCGTGCTGGAGGACCTGGAAGGCGCTATCCCGGTCGCGCTGTTCGCCAACCAGCTCCAGCAGTTCGGCAACCTGCTCGCCGACGAGGCGGTGGTGCTCGTCAAAGGGCAGGTGCGCGAGCGCGGCAGCGACGTCGAGCTCACCGTCGAAGAGATCGTCCCCCTGGAAAAAATGGGCGGGAAGCCTCTGGCGCGGGTCGAGCTGCGGCTGCCCTCCTCGGTCTCGACCAGCGCCATGCTGGAGCTGCGCAACCTCTTGATCGAGCACCCCGGGACCGTACCGGTCACCCTGGAGGTGCAGCTCCCCGACCGCGTCGTCCGCATCGCCGCCCAGGACAGCTTCAGCATCGAGCCGCGGCCGGAGCTGACAGCCTCGATCGAGGGCCTCCTCGGTCCGGGGAGCGTGCGCGAGCGGTACCACACCCCTGCTGCGTAAGCGCTATTCCCTTGAAGCTGGCTCGGAGTTTGCACGAAGTTCCGCCAGGAATTCGTGTACAAAGACCGATGATCAAGCGCAGAGATAGGGGAGGGGAATCCACCTCCCATGAATTCGAGGAGCTGACGCGGCGTGTCGCCGAGTTGGAGCGGGACAACGACGCCTTACGCCGTGATCTCGCCGAGCACAGCCGGCTGGTGGAGGAGCGGGAGCGGCTGTTCGAGATGTTCGAGAAGGAGCGCTCCCAACTCGCCAGGGTGTTCATGAAGGCGCCGGCCTTCATCGCCACCGTGCGCGGCCCGGAGCACGTCTTCGAGATGGCAAACCCCGCCTACGAGCAGCTCGTAGGCTTTCGCGACATCCTGGGCAAGCGGGTGCGCGAGGCGCTGCCGGAGGTCTCGGGTCAAGGGTTCTTCGAGCTGCTGGACCAAGTCTACAGGACGGGCGAGCCTTACGTCGGCAACGAGATCCCGATCCAGCTGCAGCGGGAGGACGGCAGACCGCCCGAAGCGCGCTACGTCAACTTCGTGTACCAGCCGCTGGTCGAGAATGACGGGCAGGTCTCGGGGATCTTCGTGCACGGCTTCGACGTCACCGAGCAGGTGCGGGCGCGCCAGCGCATGGAAGAGCTGATCAAGGAGCGCGAGCGCGCGGAAGAGGCGCTCCGCGAGGCCGACCGGCGCAAAAACGAGTTCCTGGCGATGCTGGGGCACGAGCTGCGGAACCCGCTCGCTCCCGTCCGCAACGCCGTCTACATCATGCGCCAGCCGGACGTGCCGCCGGCGGAGCTGGCGCGGGCGCGAGACATCGTCGACCGCCAGATCTCGCACCTCGCCCGCCTGGTCGACGACCTGCTCGACCTGTCGCGGATCTCGCGCGGCAAGATCCTGCTCCGCAAGGAGCGGCTCGACCTGGTGGAGCTGGTCCGCGCCGCGGCCGAGGACCAGCGTTCCAACCTGGAGGAGAACGGCCTCGTGCTTGAAGTCGAGCTGCCGCGGGAGCCCCTGTGGGTGACGGGGGACCCGACCCGTCTGTCCCAGGTGGTCGGGAACCTCCTGCACAACGCCGGCAAGTTCACCGATGCCGGCGGACATGTCCGGCTTGAGCTGAGGCCGGATCAAGGCCGCCATGCCGAGCTGGTCGTCCGCGACACCGGGATCGGAATGGAGCCGTGGATGGTGGAGCGGCTGTTCGAGGCGTTCAGTCAGGCCGATCGCAGCCTGGACCGCAGCCAGGGTGGGCTCGGTCTCGGGCTGGCCCTGGTCAAGGGGCTCATCGATCTGCACGGAGGCGAGGTCCATGCGTCCAGCGCTGGGCTGGGGCGCGGCGCCGAGTTCGTGCTCCGATTGCCGGTCGAGCCACCTGAGGAGGAGAAGGACATGGAGGAGCCCGGGATCCCGGTCGCCGGTGGCGGCTCCCGCCGCATCCTGGTCATTGAGGACAATCAAGACGCGGCCGAGAGCATGCGGCTCTTGCTGGAGCTGGTCGGACATACGGTGGCCGTGGCCTTCGACGGCCCCCAAGGGCTCGCGGCTGCACAGCGTTTCCAGCCCGAGGTGGTGCTGTGCGACATCGGGCTGCCCGGCTCGATGGATGGCTACGCCGTGGCCCGCACGCTGCGCAGCGACGGCGTCCCGGGACCCATGACACTGATCGCCCTGACCGGCTACGGCCAGGAGGAAGATCAGCTCAAGGCCCGTGAGGCGGGCTTCGACATTCACCTCACCAAGCCGGTCGATCCGGCGGCCTTGCAAAAGCTGCTCGCGGAGCTGCCGGGGCGGAGGTAGGCAGGCCGCTACAATCTCCTTCCATGCGGCGCCTTCACGGGCAGCGCGAGCAGGTCTCCCGCCTGCTGGCCCGTCTCCCCGGCCTCCTCACCTCGCGGATCGAGCGGGCGGTCGAGGTGTCGCGCGCGCAGGGCGTTCCGGTCTACCTGGTGGGCGGGCTGGTGCGCGACCTGCTCCTCGGGCGCGAGAACCGGGACCTCGACCTGGTCGTCGAGGGGGATGGCCCGGCCTTCGCGCGCGAGCTGGCCGGGAGGCTGGGCGGCCGGACACGGGTGCACCGGGCCTTCCTCACCGCCGTGGTCGTCGATCCGGAAGGGCTCCACATCGACGTGGCGAGCGCCCGCAGCGAGCACTACCGAGCCCCCGCGGCGCTCCCCGAAGTCCAGATGTCGGCCTTGCGCCAGGACCTCTTCCGGCGCGACTTCACCATCAACACGATGGCGATCCGCCTCGGCCCCGAGGAGCGGCCCGAGCTGATCGACTACTTCGGCGGCAGGAACGACCTCAAGGAGAGGACCCTGCGCGTGCTCCACAGCCTCTCCTTCATCGACGACCCGACGCGCGTGCTGCGCGGCGTCCGTCTGGAGCTGCGGCTGGGGTTCCGGCTGTCGCCGGAGACCCTGCACCTGGTGGAGGTGGCGCTGGGGGAGGGGGCGTTCGACCGCCTGTCCGGATCGCGTCTCCGCGAAGAGCTGGCGAGGCTGCTGGCGGACCCGGCGCTCGCCGTGCGCGGCATCGAGCGGCTCGACGAGCTGGGGCTGCTGCGGGTGCTCCACCCCGGCCTGGAGCTGGGGGAGGAGGCGCGGGCGCGTCTCCGCGAGGCGCGGGCCGTCCTTGACTGGTATCGTCTGGAGGGGATCCCGGAGCCGGTCGAGCCCTGGCGCCTGTTCCTGATGACCCTGGCGGCCGGTCTGGACGAGGAGGGCCTCGCCTACCTCGCCGGCCGCCTCCACCTCGCCGGGGAGGGCCGCCGGTTGCTCCTCGGGTTCCGGGAGCGCGTCGAGGAGGCCCAGGCGTTGCTTCGCGCCGGCCGGCGGCAGCCGCTTCCGCCGCACCGCGTCGCCGAAGCGCTGGCGCCGCTCGCCGGCGAGGAGCTGCTCCTGCTGATGGCGGGCGAGGAGGAGGCGGAGCGGGCCTGGATCCGCCGGCACCTGACCGAGCTGCGGCGTCTGCAGCTGAGGCTCCGGGGAGCCGACCTGCTGGCCGTGGGAGTTGCGCCCGGGCCGCGGATCGGGCAGGCTCTGGAAGAGGTCCGGCGGGCGCGCCTCGACGGAAGGATCGGCGCGGAGGACGAGCTGGACCACGCCCTGGCATTCCTGGCAGCCGGGGAGAAAGTGGAGAAGGATTGATGTCAAAAGCCTGTTTCACGCTGCTTTTCTTTCTGACGGCCACCGCCGCCGGCGCGGTTTCGGACCGCTCGACCGAGATCGTGCGCCATGGCTGCGAGAGCGAGCTGGGGCGGCGGGAGGTGACGCTGTTCGGCAATGGCACGATCCGGCTGCGCGACGGCGTTCCCGGCCAGGAGCAGATGGGGCTCGCCGAGCTGGACCCTGGCGAGCTGGAGGGTTTCCTCAACCGTCTGCGGCAGGAGGACCTCTCCGAGGTCGGACGGCTGCCGGACGGGGTCGAAGGGACCTGGGTCGAGCAGTGCACGCTGGTGCTGCATCTTCCGGGCAGCCCAGACCAGGTCTTCCGGTTCCGTCGCTACGACAGCCTGCCGCTCTCCCTCTCCCGGGTGCTGCGGATCGTGGAGGATCTGGCCGCCGAGGTCCAGCATCTGGAAGGGGAGGAGCAGCTCCCGGTCAGCTACAAGCCGAAGCCGATGGACATCCTGAAGCGCCGCGACGGCCAGCTCTTCCGTGTCCTCGGCTTCACCTCCGACAAGCGCGGGGTGGAGCTGGAGGGTATCGACCAGCCGCTCATGATCTACGTGCAGGCCGAGGAGATCCGCCGGGAGTTCGTGGCGGTGGTCGAAAGGAGACCTTGAAGCCCGGCGTGCGGGTGAGCGGCGGCGTCTTCCGCGGCCGCGGCCTGACCGTGCCGCCCGGGGCGCGGCCCACCGAGGGGCGGGTACGGGAGGCGCTGTTCTCGATCTGGAGCGACCGTCTGGACGGCGCCCGGGTGCTCGACCTCTTCGCCGGCAGCGGCGTCGTGGGGCTGGAGGCGGTCGGCCGCGGCGCCCTGTCGGTCCTGGCGGTCGACGAGGACCTGCGCGCCGTCAAGACGCTGGAGGCCAACGCCGGTCAGCTGGGACAAGGCAGCGCCGAGATCCGCAAGCTGATCCTTCCCTACGGCCTTTCGCGGCTGGCCCAGGAGGGCGCCGGCCCCTTCGACCTCGTCTTCGCCGATCCCCCCTACGCCTTCGACGACTACGAGGCGCTCCTCACCGGAGCCGTGCCGCTGCTCGCCGCCGACGCCGAGGTGGTGGTGGAGCACTCGTCGCGCCGCGACCTGCCCCTGGAGGTGGGGAGGCTGGTCCGGGTCGACGTCCGGCGGTATGGGGAGAGCTCGCTGAGCTTCTACCGGTTGGGGGGGTAAGAGGGCGCCATGATTGGCGCCCCTACAAGGTGTTTCCGCCTGGATCTGTAGGGGCGCGATTCATCGCGCCCTCCCCGTCCCTGCCCCTGGCGCGCCAGAGCCAGGCCCAGGCGAGCCCCAGCACGACCGCCACGAGGCCTACGGCCAGCTCCCGGCCGCCGAACGCCGGGTCCTGCCGTCCGCCCGGGACCGGCACCAGGTCGCCGTCACCCAGCACGACCAGGCCGGCCC
>JBKKAU010000802.1:0-20531 GCA_046714475.1 Thermoanaerobaculia bacterium | reverse complement strand
CGCCGGGCCCGACCCCGGGAGCACCGTCACCGTGGGGGCGGACAGCAGCGGCAGCCGGACCGGCGCCGTCCAGACCAGCCCCACGAGGAGCTGCAGGCAGACGAGCCACCAGAGACCGCAGCGCACGGAGGCGGGCAGACGGGGGAGCAGCCGGCAGACGCCCCAGACCGCGAAGGCCAGGAGAGCGCCCTGAAAGGAGGTCCATGCCAGCTTCGCGAGGATGTCCATGTCAAGGCTCCTTCCGCTTGGACTGCAGCTTCGCCACCAGGTCTTCGAGCTCGGCCAGCTCGGTCGCGGAGACCTCCTCCCGCTCGGAGAGATAGGCGACGAACGGCGACACCGAGCCGCCCAGGGTCTTCTCGACGAACGTCTCGACCGCGCCGCGCATCAGCTCGCCCGGTCCCGAGGAGGATTCGTAGCGGAAGATCCCCTCGACCTGCCGGCGATCGAGATAGCCCTTCTTGCGCAGCCGCTCCATCATGGTGAGCACCGTCGAACGCGCCAGGCCGCGCGGCTCGCCGAACCTCTCCGCCGCCTCTCCCACCGAGACGGCGCCCTGCCCGGCGACGTACCGAAGGAGCGCCAGCTCCTGATCTCCGATCGATTTGAGGCTCATCGTGTCTCCCGTAGCGACATTTGTAGTCAGGATAGACCTGACTACAGTTGTCGTCAAGACCCGGATACGGGGAGAGAAGGGGGAAAGTTGCAGGAGGGAGGGGAAGAGGGCGCGATGAATCGCGCCCCTACGGGACCGGTGGGAGGCGTTGCAGGGGCGCCATTCATCGCGCCCTCCGAGACAACGCCTCCTTTATCTCTAGACCGAGACCTTGCGCGGGCCCGCGGCCTTGATCTCTTCGCTGACGCCCGCCTCGTACTTCTCGAAGTTGGCGGCGAACATGTCGGCGAGCTGGGTCGCCTTGGCGTCGTACTCCGAGGGGTTCTGCCAGGTCTCGCGCGGCCGCAACACCTGGTCCGGCACGCCCTCGATGTGGGCCGGGACCTCGAGGCCGAAGATCGGATCGGTCCAGGTCTCGACATTGTCGAGCTCGCCGGAGAGGGCGGCCGTCACCATGCGGCGGGTGGAGGAGAGCTGGATGCGTCGGCCGACGCCGTAGGGGCCGCCGGTCCAGCCGGTGTTGAGCAGCCAGACGCGGGCCTTGTGGCGGCGCAGCTTCTCGCCGAGCATCGACGCGTAGACGCCGGGGTGGAGCGGCAGGAAGGGCGAGCCGAAGCAGGCGCTGAAGGCCACCTTGGGCTCGGTGATCCCCTTCTCCGTGCCGGCGACCTTGGCGGTGTAGCCGGAGAGGAAGTGGTACATCGCCTGCTCCTCGGTGAGCCGGCTGATCGGCGGCAGCACGCCGAAGGCGTCGCAGGTCAGGAAGACGATGTTCTTCGGGTGCCCGGCCATGCCGCCGAGGTCGACCTTGTCGAGCTGGGTGAGCGGGTAGCTCGAGCGGGTGTTCTCGGTCTTGGACTCGTCGTCCAGGTTGAGCCGGCGCGACTCGCGGTCGCAGGTGACGTTCTCGAGGATGGTGCCGAAGGTGCGGGTGGTGCGGTAGATCTCCGGCTCGCCCTTGGGGCTCAGGCGGATCACCTTGGCGTAGCAGCCGCCCTCGACGTTGAACACGCCGTCGTCGCTCCAGCCGTGCTCGTCGTCGCCGATCAGCGTGCGCAGGGGATCGGCCGAGAGGGTCGTCTTGCCGGTGCCCGAGAGGCCGAAGAACAGCGCCACGTCGTCCTTGGTGGCGCCGTAGTTGGCGCTGCAGTGCATCGACAGCACCTCCTGCTTGGGCAGGTAGTAGTTCATGACGCTGAAGATGCTCTTCTTGATCTCGCCGGCGTACTGGGTGCCGCCGATCAGCACGATGCGCTTCGCCAGGTCGAGCAGGATGAAGGTCGAGCTGCGGGTGCCGTCGCGGCCCGGGTCGGCCAGGAGATTGGGGACGTTGACGACCACGAAGTTGGGCTCGAAGCCCTTGAGCTTCGCGCCGTCCTCCTCGCGCAGGAACATGTTGCGGGCGAAGAGGTTGTGCCAGGCGGTCTCGGTGACCACCCGGACGTTCAGCCGGTAGCGCGGGTCGGCGCCGGCGTAGCCGTCGAACACCCAGACGTCGCGGTCCTCTAGGTACTCCTGGGCGCGGGCGAGCAGGGCGTCGAACTTCTCGCGCTCGAACGGCCGGTTGACGTCGCCCCACCAGACGTCGGTTTCGATCGAGGGATCGCGCACCACGAACTTGTCGTTGGGCGAGCGGCCGGTGTGCTGGCCGGTGTCGCAGACCAGCGGGCCCTCGGCCGCCAGCATCGCCTCGCCGCGCTGCACCGCCAGCTCGACCAGACGCGCCGGCGGCAGGTTCCAATAGGCCTTACGGACGCCGGTGATGCCGTGCTTGTCCAGGCCGAAGTCGCTCACGTAAGGACCGTCGTTTTGCATATCCTCACCTCGGAAAAGGGTTCTCGATCGAAGCCATCATTTTTTCAGCGGCTGGGTCGCCAGACCCGCCAGATAGTCCACCAGCAGCCTCGACATCGCCTTCATCCCGACCGCCACGGCGCCGTCGTCGGCCCGGAAGGTCGGGGTGTGGAGCCCGCCGGAGGTCGCGCCCGGCTTGACCACGCCCAGCCGGTAATAGAAGCCGGGGACCTCGTTGGCGAAGTAGGCGAAGTCCTCTCCGGCCATCGAAGGCTCGACCACCTTGACGTTGCCCGCCCCCAAGGCGCGCTCCAGCAGGGGCACGGCGCGTTGGGTGAGCCGCGGCTCGTTGACGGTCGCGGGGGCGTTCCTCTTGTAATCCATCTCGAAGGAGCCGCCGCCGGCGCGCGTGATCCCGTCCAGGATCTCGCGCATGCGGCGCTCGACCTCCTTGCGGATCTCCTCGTTGTAGGTGCGGACCGTGCCTTCGAGGTGCACCTCGCCGGGGATGATGTTGAAACGCTCGCCGCCGCGGATGATGCCGACCGTCACGACGCTCGGCTCCAGCGCCGGCAGGTTCCTCGAGCGGATGGTCTGGAGGGCCAGGACCGCCTGCGACGCGATCACCACCGGGTCGACAGACAGGTGCGGATAGGCGCCGTGCGACTGCTTGCCCTTGACCTTGATGACGAACTGGTCGACCGCCGCCATGGTCGGCCCCTCGTTGTAGCCGACCTGGCCCAGGGGGAGGTCGGGGAAGGCGTGCAGGGCGAAGACGGCGGTGGGTTTGGTGTCGCGGAAGAGCCCCTCCTCCAGCATCAGGTCGGCGCCGCCGCGCTCACCCGGCGGCGGCCCCTCCTCGGCGGGCTGGAAGATGAAGAGGATGGTGCCGGGCAGCTCGGCGCGGAGCGCGGTCAGCACCGAAGCGACCCCGAGCTGGACCGCCGTGTGGATGTCGTGCCCGCAGGCGTGCGCGACTCCGACCTCCTGTCCCAGGAAGGTGGTCCGCTTCGTGGAGCGGAACGGCAGGTCGGTCTCCTCGGTCACCGGCAGCGCGTCCATGTCGGCGCGGACGGCGATCACCGGCCCCGGGCGGCCGCCCTGGAGGCGGGCGACGACGCCGGTCTTGGCGATCCCGGTCTTCACCTCCAGCCCGAGCCCGCGCAGGTGGTCGGCCACCAGCTGGGCGGTCTCGGTCTCGCTGTTGCTCAGCTCCGGGTTCTGGTGAAGGCGGTGGCGGATCTCGACGATCGCCGGCGCGGTCCGCTCGACCGCCTGGTCGATGCGGGCGGCGAGGTCCTGCGCCCGGGCGGACGAGGACACCAGGACCGCAGCCAGGGCGAGCACGCCACGAACCGTTCTCCGACGAGAGATCATCCTTCCCTCCAAGACATCGAGCACCAAAGGGGTGACGGAACCCGCTTCGGCCAGACGCGCACCGGGCCAGGCCCGCGGCACGAAACGGGAAACCCGCCGAGTTTACAACGTCCGGCGGGGCTTTCTCCTGCCGCATCGCGGCAGAGCGCTCCGCGCGGCGCCGCTGTAGAATCCCCCGGCCGACGGAAGCACTCCGCGTACGAAATCCCTCTGGAAGGAGAGACAGGGTTGAATATAGAGAATCGGAAGATCCTTGTGCTGGGGGGCTACGGCATGGTCGGCATGGCCGTCTGCCGGGAGCTGCTGGTGCGCAAGCCCAGCGAGATCCAGGTCCACAGCTTCCGCATGGAGGAGTCCGAAGCCGCCTGCCAGGAGCTCTCCCGCGAGGCCGGATCGACCCGGCTCACGCCCTCCGCCGGAGACATCTTCGGTCTGGCCCAGGCCGGCACCCGGCGGGAGCGCATCCGCACGGAGCTGCAGCGGTTGGACGCCAAGGATCTCCACAAGTTCCTGCTCTACAACGTGCTCGTCGAGGCCAAACCCGACGCGGTGATCGACTGCGTCAACACCTCGACCGGGATCGCCTACGGCGACATCTTCCGGGCCGCCGAAAGGGTCCTGAGCCAGATCGAAGGCGGCGCGCTCGGCGCGGAGTCGGCCGAGCAGCTGCTCGACGCCCTCTACATGCCGCGCCTCATCCATCACATCCTGGTCCTCCACCAGGGCCTGGTCGACGCCGGCTCGCGCATCTACGTCAAGGTCGGCACCACCGGCACCGGCGGCATGGGGCTCAACATCCCCTACACCCACTCCGAGGAGCGGCCGAGCCGGGTGCTGCTGTCCAAGAGCGCGCTGGCCGGCGCCCAGTCGATGCTGCTCTTCCTGATGGGGCGCACGCCCAACGGCCCGATCGTCAAGGAGATCAAGCCGGCGGCGGCGATCGCCTGGAAGGCGATCGGCTACGGTCCGATCCGCCGCAAGGGCAAGCCGCTCCCCAGGGTGGAGGCGCGGCCGATACCGCTCGGCCAGACCTTCTCGACCCAGGACGACACCGCCGCCCGGGTGCTCGACGAGCCCTACGAGAACGTCTTCATCGACACCGGCGAGAACGGCGTCTTCAGCCTGGAGGAGTTCGTCGCCGTCTCCAGCGACGAGCAGATGGAGCTGGTCACCCCCGAGGAGATCGCCCGCTACCTGGTCTTCGAGATCGAGGGGGGCAACACGGGCTACGACATCGTGAGCGCCCTGGACGGCGCGGTGCTCGGCCCCACCTACCGGGCGGGGATGATGCGCCACTGGGCGATCCAGCAGATGCGGGAGCTGGAGCGCCGGCACGGGGTGCGCAGCGTCGCGTTCGAGATGCTCGGACCGCCGCGCAACTCCAAGCTCCTCTATGAGGTTCACCTGCTGCGCCAGGCGTTTCCGAGCATGGCGGCGGTGCGGGAGTCGACGCCCGAAGAGGTGCGCGACGCCCTCGACCGCCTGGTCCGCGAAAGCCCCGGGGTCGCCGACGACGTGGTCGCCGTGGGGCTCCCCATCCTGCTCGACTCGGGCGAGGTCCTGCGCGGCCCGCAGGTGATCGTCCCCGCGGACGCGGATCAGACGCCCGTCACCCCCGAGAACCTGGAGGCCTGGGCGCGCGACGGTTGGATCGACCTGCGCCTGGCCAACTGTGCGCGATGGATCGAGCGGTTCCGGAAGATCCACGAGGAGACCCTGGCGCTCCCCAAGGGCGACACCTCGAGCCGCCATCTCAGGAACCCCCTGTTCTGGAACCAGATGGAGGAGATCCAGCCCGGCAAGGTGGTCGGCTGGATCCTCTCCAACGAGGACGGCGGGTGGAGGATGAAGCGGTAGGGGCTCAGGAACGACGGGGCCGCTCCTCCGGCTCCGGCTCCACCAGCACCGTCTTCCCCTGGTAGGCCAGCTCGACCCCTTCGGCCTCCAGGGCGCGGAGCAGGGCGAGCAGGATCGTCTGCTGGCGGTCCATGTGGAGCTTGTAGTCCGCGGCGGTCACGAAGTAGACGGCTTCCAGCTCGATGCCGTGCGGGCCGAAGCCGCGCAGGTGGACGCGGTCGCAACGCAGGTCCGGCTGGGCTTCGATGGTCCGCCGGGCCAGGCCGGGGAGGCGCTCCAGCGCCTCGGGCGGCGTCGCGTATTCGACGGAGAGGACCAGCACCACCCGCCGCTCGGTCAGCCGCGCCCAGTTGCGGATCCGGCTCTGGAGCAGGTCGCCGTTCGGGAAGACCAACTGCTCGCCCGAGACGCTGCGCAGATGGGTGGTCTTGAGACCCACGTGCTCGACCGTGCCGGTGAACTCGCCCACCGTGATGGCGTCGCCGACCACGAACGGCTTGTCGAGCACGATCGACAGCGAGGCCAGCAGGTCGCCGAGGATCTTCTGGACCGCCAGGGCGACCGCGATGCCTCCGACCCCCAAGCCGGTGACCAGGGCGGTGATGTCCACCCCCAGGTTGTCCAGGGCGACCAGCAGCACGACCGTCCAGAGCAGGAGCTTGCCGACGAAGCCCAGGACCCCGATCAGGGTGGCCGAGGCGGCGTCGGTCGCCTGGCGGCGCCGCCGCGTGCGCGCCACCCAGAGCTCGATGCCGACCAGCGCCCATAGCGCGGCCTGGAGGAGGAGCGAGAGGATGGCGAGCACCCGCAGGACCTCGTGGGCGCGCGGCGAGACATGGAGGACGGCGCTGCCCAGGTAGACCGCGGGCAGGACGAGCAACGCCCAGCGGGTCCGCCGCACGAGGTCGATCAGGAAGTCGTCCAGCCCGGTCTCGGTCCGCGCGGCGAGGCGGGCGATCCGCCGCACCACCAGGCGCTTGACCAGGGCCAGCGCCGTGAGGAAGAGGAGGACCAGGGCGAGGGCCGCCAGCCAGTCGCGGATGCGGTCCCCGAGGAAGAGGGCGTCGAGCCAACGGGGCCAGTCGAAGCCTCGCATCCTCAGGGATCTTCCCCCCAGCGCAACCCTGGCTCTTCAGGAGCGCGGAGGCCGAAACGGTCGAGCACGCGCAGGGCGTAGTGGTCGAGGAAGCGGCCGATGTCTTCGCCGCCGATGTAGAAGGCGGGGACCGGCGGCAGGATGACCGCGCCGTCGAACAGCAGGCGGCGCATGTTCTCGATATGGACCAGGCTGTAGGGGGTCTCGCGGAAGCCCAGGACCAGCGGCCAGCGCTCCTTCAAGGCGACCGCGCCGGCCCGGTGGACGAGCGTCCGCGCCGAGCCGGTCGCGAGCGCCCCGAGCGTGCCGGCGCTGCACGGCAGGACCGCCGTGCCGGTCAACCGGTAGGATCCCGAGGCGATCGGCGCGTCCAGCTCGTTGTCCCGGTGCACCCGGACCTTGGCCCGGTCCTCCGCGGAGAGCCCGGCGGCATCGGCCAGATCCTCGGCCCCGGTCCGGGCCGCCCCCAGCTCATGGCGCAGCACCTGGCTCGCTCCCGCCGAGACCACCAGGTGGATCCGCTCGATCCCGGGATGGGACGCGAGCCGCCCCAGCACATGCCGGGGCAGCAGCATTCCCGAGGCTCCGGAGACCAGAAGGGCGACGCGGTGGGACAGGGTCGGGGGAATAACTCGGCCCCTCAGGGAGATAAGGGTAAGATGGGCAATCTTTGGGACGAAAGGAGACCTGATCGTGCCATTCCGTATCCTATCTGCTCTCTCCGCGCTGCTGCTGACCGCGGCGGCGGTGGCGGGCGCGGCCGAGGGGCAGGGAGACGTCTTCCCTTACCAGGTCCAACAGACCACGCTCGACAACGGCCTCCAGGTGCTCGTCATCCCGTATGACAGCCCGGGAACCGTAGCCTATTACACCGTCGTGCGGACCGGCGCGCGGGACGAAGTGGAGGAGGGGCACAGCGGCTTCGCCCACTTCTTCGAGCACATGATGTTCCGCGGCACCGAACGATATCCCATGGCCCGGTACAACGAGGTCATGAAGCGCATGGGGGCCAACTTCAACGCCTCCACCGGCTTCGACGTGACGACCTACGAGGTGACCGGCCCGGCGAGCGAGCTGGAAACCGTGATGGACATGGAGGCGGACCGCTTCCAGAACCTGAAGTACGCCGAGAAGGACTTCCGCACCGAGGCGCTCGCGGTGCTCGGCGAATACAACAAGAACTTCTCGAACCCCGCGCTGCCGGCGCGCGCGATGATCCAGAAGCTGGCCTATGAGAAGCACACCTACGGGCACCTTCCCATCGGCTTCCTCGAAGACATCGAGGCCATGCCGGGCTATTACCAATACAGCCTCGGCTTCTTCGACCGCTTCTACCGGCCGGAGAACTCCACGCTCGTGGTGGTCGGCGACGTCGAGCCGCAGAAGGTCTTCGCGCTGGCGCGGCGTTTCTACGGCGGCTGGAAGCGCGGCTACCAGAAGCCGGCGATCCAGACGGAGCCGCCGCAGAAGGAGTCGAAGAAGGCGCACATCGACTGGCCGAACCCGACCCGGCCCTATATGACGTTCGCCTACCACATCCCCCCCTTCTCGACGGCGACGATCGATCCGGCGGCCCTCGACCTGGTCGACGAGCTGCTGTTCAGCGATTCGGCCCCGCTCTACCAGGAGCTCGTGGTCGAAAAGCAGTGGGTGGACACCCTGGGCGGCACGGCTGAATCCCTGCGGGACCCCGCTCTCTTCGTCATCACCGCGCGCGTCAAATCGGAGGACCTGCTCCCCAAGGTCAAGGAGACCATCGACCGCCACATCGCCCTGCTCCAGAAGGAGCCGGTCGACCCGAAGCGGCTGGAGAGGACCAAGTCCTATCTGCGCAACGGTTTCGCCCTCACTCTGGACACCCCGGACGCGGTGGCCTCGGTGGTCTCCAACATGGTCGGTCTGACCGGCAAGGTGGAGGACCTGAACCGCCTCTACGAGCAGTACCGGAAAGTGACGCCGGCGGACGTGCAGCGGCTCGCCCGCGAGACGTTCCGGCCGCAGAACGAGAGCCTGGTGACCCTCGCCTACAAGGCGCCCGAGGCCCAGAAGCAGCCCGATTCGGGGAAGGGAGGCGTGCAGTGACGACCATGAGCAGGCGTATCCCCGTCCTGGCCCTGGCTTTGGGGCTGGCGGCTGGAGCCGCGGTCCAGGCCCTGGCTCAAACAACGGCCCAGAAGCCGGCCTTCGAGGTCGTGACGCTCCCCATCTCCACCTCCCCCCTGGTGTCGGTCCGCCTGATGCTCGACGTGGGCTCGATCCACGACCCGGAGGGCAAGGAGGGGCTGGCGGCGCTGACCAGCCTGATGGTCGGCCAGGGCGGCACCCGCAAGCGCTCCTACAGCGACATGCTCGATGCCCTCTACCCCATGGCCGCGGCGATCCTTCCGGACACCGACCGCGAGGTGACCGCGTTCTACGGCACGGTGCACCGGAACGAGCTGGACGGGTACACGGCCCTGCTCGAGGAGGCGCTGCTCCAGCCCGCCTTCACGGAGAGCGATTTCACCCGCAACCGGGAGGAGCTCGTCGCCTATCTCACCAACACGCTGCGCAGCGGCAGCGACGAGCTGCTCGGCCTGGAGGCGATCCAGCAGGCGGTCTTCGCCGGACATCCCTACGAGCACTCCCCGGCCGGCACGGTCGAGGGCCTGCAGAGCATCACCCTGGAGGACGTCCGGCGCTTCTACCGGGAGCACTACACCCAGGCCAACCTGATGCTGGGGGTCGCCGGCGGCTATCCCCAGGGTTACGTCGAGCGGCTGCAGCGCGCCCTCTCGGGGCTGCCCGCGGGCACGCCGGGCCGCATGCCGCTGCCGCCCTTGCCGAAGATCGAGGGGCGCCGCTTCCAGCTCCTCGAAAAGGAGACCGGCTCGGTCGGCATCCACCTGGGCTATCCGCTGCCCGTCACCCGCGCCGACGCGGACTACTACCCGCTGCTGGTCGTCAACAGCTACCTCGGCGAGCACCGCACGTCCCATGGCCGGCTGATGCAGAAGCTGCGCGAGGAGCGGGGCCTGAACTACGGCGACTACTCCTATATCGAGTACTGGCCGAACCCGCCCTCCACCAACCACCCGAGCCCGGGCGTACCGCGCCGCCAGCAGTTCTTTTCGATCTGGCTGCGGCCGGTGGCGCCGGCCGACGCCCAGTTCGCCCTCCGCGGCGCGCTCCACGAGGTCCAGCGGCTGCGCGAGGCGGGGATGACCAAGGAGGAGTTCGAGCTGACCCGCGACTTCCTCATCTACTACTCGAAGCTCTGGGCCCAGAGCCAGTCGGACCGGCTCGGCGTGCTGATGGACAGCAAGTTCTACGGCACCCCGTACTTCATCGACGAGGTCGAGGCCCGGCTGCGGAAGATGACGCTCGACGACGTCAATCGGGCCCTCCGCCAGTACCTGCGGACCGACGACTACGTGGCGGTGATGGTCACCGGCAACGCCCAGCAGCTCGTCGACACCCTGCGCAAGGACGAGCCGAGCCCGAAGACCTACAACGCCGAGGTCACTCCGGCCATCCAGGAGGTCGACAAGCGGTTCGTGGGCCTCAAGGTGCAGCCCACCGACGTCCGGATCGTCCCGGTGGCGCAGGTGTTCCAGAAGTAGAGGCAGGTCAGGCGAAGATCCGGGGGGCCTCGACCGCGGCCGGGGCCTCTTCGGTGACGTGGACGTTGCCGTCGACCTCGCGGTAACGGCTCTGGCCGAGGTCGAGGAGGCAGCGGTTGCGGCCGAGGCGCTTGGCCTCGTAGAGGGCCTCGTCGGCGAACAGGATCAGCTCGGCGGCGCTGCGCACGTAGAGCTCGGGGAATGAGGCGACCCCGGCGCTCGCCGTGAGCGGCACCGGCTGACCCTCCACCTCGAAGGGCAGCGCCTCGATCCGCAGGCGCAGGCGCTCGGCCAGGGCGAGCGCCGCCTCGCCATCGGTCTTGTCGAGCAGCAGGACGAACTCCTCTCCGCCATACCGGCAACAGAGGTCCGACGCCCGGCGGACCTCCTTGAGGACACCCGCCACCGCGATCAGGGCCGCGTCGCCGGCCGGGTGGCCATAGGTGTCGTTGATCCTCTTGAAGAAATCGAGGTCGCAGAGGACGACCGCCATCGCCCCCCCTTCCTCGCAGCAACGGGCATGGACCTCGTGGAGACGCTTTTCGAGCACGCGCCGCATGGCGAGGCCGGTCAGCGGGTCCTCCCGCGCCTCGCGGTCGAGCAGACAGCGCTGGAGGGAGTGGGACATCTGCGGCAGGAGCTGATCGAGCAGCTCGACCTCCTTGGGATCGAGACGGCGCGGGTCGCACCAGAGGCGCAGCCGGGCGAGCACCCGGCCCTCGGCGCGGAGCTGGCGCTCCAGGATCTGCCAGGCGGAGCGCCGGTGGACCCCGGGCAGGGCGGGAGGATGGCGCTCCGGCTCCGGCACCCCTTCCCGCAATTCACCCTGGGGCCCCGCCCACCAGCTCTTGAACTCGCTGCCCGGAGCGAGCGCCTCGAACTGGAACCAGAGGAAGGGGACCACCTTCTGGCACTCGGTATGGATGCGCTCGACGACCGCGGCCATCTCCTGGGCGGCGAAGAACATCCGCCGGCCGGCGCGCCGCAGCCGCTCGAGGTCGCGCACCCGGCGCCGGACACGGTCGTGCAGCACGGAGTTGCGGGCGGCCTCCAGGGCGAGCAGGGCGAAGGCGGCGAGCAGGAAGCCGGCGAGCCGCCAGCCCGCGGCCAGGCCGGTCAGGGCAAAAGCGGCGCCGGCGGCCCAGCCGGCGGCGTCCAGCAGGAAAGGCGGCAGGACCGTCTGAGGACGCAGGGGCTGGTCCGGACGGCGGATCTTGCGGTCGGCGAGCTCCAGGACGATCCCCAGGGCGAGGTAGGTGGCGGCGCCGGCGAGCAGCGCCGGGACCATGCCGCGATCGAACCGGAGCCAGGACCAGACGCCTCCCGCGGTCAGGGCCGCGAGCCCGACACGGCCGCCGCTCTCGACGGAGCGCAGCAGCCCGCGCCGCTCCGGAGGCGGGGAGACGGCCAGCCGGCGCACCAGCCGCAACGCCAGATCGGCGATCAGGAACGTCCCGGCGGCCAGGCAGGCGGCCGGCAGCGCCCCGGAGAGGACCAGCGCCGGCACGAGCGCCGCCGCTCCAAGGCCGGCGGTGGCCGGACCGCCTTGCAACGGCCGGTGACAGACCCCGGCGACGCCGGCCAGGATCAGGACCAGCAGCAGACCGGCGGAGGGCACGCCGCTGGAGGCGAGCGCCGGCACCCGCGGGGCCACGGTGAACGCCAGGGCGGCCCCCGCGATCGGCAGCAGCGACGCCCAGAGGTCCCGGGGCGATCGAGTGCGCTTCATCGAATTCCGTACCGCGGAGCTTTTGTCCGCATGGTACGCGTTCCCGCTTTATTTATATAGGGGGAGGTAGCGGCGGCTTCACCCGACCGGCACGACTTCCTCGCCCGCGAGGACGTAGACCCGGTCGCCGCGGCGGGGGCGGACGCGGGCGCCGCCGGTGAAGGCCCCGAAGGCGGGAAGGAGGCCGAGGCGTTCGCCGATAAGGAAGCAGGGGAGCTTCTCGCTCTGCCGGCCGGGACCCGCGAGCGACACCGCCGGGTGGATGTGCCCGGCCAGCGCGTAGAGGCCGGGATGTTCCTCCGGATGGTGGCGGAAGGCGAAGGGGCTTTCGGTCAGGGGCTCGTCGACGCAGGTGAAGCCCCACTCGCCGGGAGGATCGCCGGCGCCGCGGTCGTGGTTGCCGCGCACCAGGACGATCCCGAGGCCGGCGTGGCGCTCGCGCCAGGCGGCGATCGCGGCGAGCGTCGGGGCCGCCCGGCCGGCGCGGGCGTGGAAGAAGTCCCCCAGAAGGAGCAGCCGTCCGGCCCCGGTGCGGTCGAGGGCCGACGACAGCCGGGCGAGCGTCGCGGTCGTGGTGCCCCCCGGCATCGGCAGCGCCGCGGCGCGGAAGGCCGCCGCCTTGCCGAGGTGGACGTCGGCGACGATCAGCGTCCCGGTCCGTTCCCAGAAGACGGCGCGCTCCGGGAGCAGCGCCAGGGGCTCGCCCCGGAGATCGACCTGGACATCCATCAACCGCGCCTCGTCTTTTTCGGCCGCTCTTCCTCGGCGGCGGCCTTCTCCAGACGCGCCTGCATCCGCCGGACACGGTCGGCCAGCGTCTCCGAGCTGAGCTTCTCGCGCATGCGGTCGACCAGCAGGGGGAAGGCGAGCGGGCTGGTCCGCTCCAGGTCGAGCACGGTGACCCGCGCCTGCGCGAGCCGGGCGAGCGTGCGGCCCAGGCGGCTGCTTTCGAGCTGCTGCTCCAGGACCTCGCGTTGAGCCTGGTGGAGCAGGAGGTTCCCCGGGTCGTACTGCGCGAAGACCTCGTAGAAGAGGCCGCTCGACGCCTGGAGGTGCCGGGCCGGCTTGCGCTGGCCCGGGAAGCCCTGGAAGAGGAGACCGGCGATGCGGGCGATCTCGCGGAACTGCCGCTTCGCCATCTCGACGGCGTTCAGGCTCGCCACGATGTCGGCGAACAGCTCCCCAGGCGAGAGCAGCCCGGCGGCCAGGGCCTCTTCGAGCGGCGCCGGATCGGCCGACAGAAGCTCCAGGCCGTAGTCGTTGACCGCCAGGGTGAAGGTGATGGGGCGCAGGCGCGAGATGCGGTAGGCGAAGAGCGCGGCGAGGCCCTCGTGGACCGACCGTCCCTCGAACGGGTAGAGGAACAGGTGGTGCCCCTCGCGCGACCGTACCCGCTCGACCAGCAGCTCGTCCGCGGCGGGCAGGACCGACCACCGCGCCTGGAGCTCGAGGATCGGCTGGACGGCGCGCATCTCCGCCCCCTCGAAACGACCGTGCCGGGCCTCTTCGAGCTCCTGGCGCACGGCCGCCGCGAGCCGGGTCGAGAGCGGCATGCGCCCGCCCATCCAGCGCGGGACCGTGCCGCTCCGGCCGCGCACCCGCCGCACCCAGGCGGTGGCGTCGCGCACCGACGCCAGCTCGACCGTCTTGCCGGCGAAGATGAACCGCTCGCCAGGGTGCAGACGGGCCACGAACGACTCCTCGACGGTCCCCAGCCTCCCCCCGCCGACGTACTGGACGGCCACCGCGGCATCGCTGGTGATGGTGCCGATCGACATGCGGTGGCGGCGGGCCACCCCCGCGTCGGGGACGGTGTAGAGCCCGTCCTCCTCGACGACCCGCCGGTACTCCGGGTAGGCGGCGAGGGCCGGGCCGCCGCGGGTGACGAAGTCGAGCACCCAGGCCCACTCGGCGTCGCTGAGGCCGCGGTAGGCGTAGGCGGTACGGACCTCGGCCAGGAGGTCCGCGGCGCGGAACCCGCCGCCCAGCGCCAGGGTGACGAGGTGCTGCGCCAGCACGTCCAGCGGCTTCTCCTGCGGCAGCCGGGGCTCGATCTCGCCCGAGGCGATGCCGCGCCGCGCCGCGGCGACCTCGACCAGCTCGAAAGCGTGCGTCGGCACGCAGGTCACCCGGCTCTCGACGCCGGGCTGGTGGCCGCTGCGGCCCGCCCGCTGCAGGAGCCGGGCGATCCCCTTGGGGCTCCCCACCTGGAGCACGCGGTCGACCGGCGCGAAGTCGACCCCGAGGTCGAGGCTCGACGTGCAGACCACGCAGCGCAGACGCCCCTGCCGTAGCGCCTCTTCCACCCAGTCGCGCACCTTGCGGTCGAGCGAGCCGTGATGGAGCGCCATCTCGCCGGCCCAGTCGGGCCGCGCCTCCAGGAGAGCCCGGAACCAGATCTCGGTCTGCGAGCGGGTGTTGGTGAAGACCAGGGCGCTCCGCGCCTCCTCGACCGCCGCGACGACCTGGGGCAGGAGCTTCAGCCCCAGATGCCCCGCCCAGGGGAAGCGCTCCATGGTCTCGGGGAGGAGCGAGTCGACCCGCACAGGCTTGGGCGCCGCTCCACGGACGATGCGGACGATGCGGACGACGCGGCCAGGCTTACCCTCGCCGAGCAGCGAACGGCAGGCCACCTCCAGGTTGCCCAGCGTGGCCGACAGGCCCCAGGTCCGGAGGCCGGGGCACCAGCGGCGGAGGCGGGCGAGCGCCAGCTCGGTCTGGACGCCGCGTTTGCTGCCGAGCAGCTCGTGCCATTCGTCGACCACCACCAGGCGGAGGCTGGAGAAGACCTCCCGGGCGTCGGTCCGGGCGAGCAGGAGCGAGACGCTCTCGGGCGTGGTGACCAGCGCCGTCGGCAGCCGGT
This sequence comes from Thermoanaerobaculia bacterium, assembly GCA_046714475.1. Classification (GTDB taxonomy): domain Bacteria; phylum Acidobacteriota; class Thermoanaerobaculia; order Multivoradales; family UBA5704; genus DASPJI01. The sequence goes on along the minus strand of JBKKAU010000802.1, from coordinate 5,597 downwards.
CGCGCTGCCGCGAGCGCACCGTGGAGGAGGTGTCGCCGGTCCGCCGTTCGAGGGTCCAGGGGATACCCAGCTCGGCGAGCGGCACGCGCAGCGACGCCTCGGTGTCCGTGGCCAGGGCGCGCAACGGCGTGATCCAGAGGACGCGGAGCGGCGGCGCCGCGGCCCGGCGGACCCGGGGATTGCGGCCTGCCTCCGCAGCAGGTCTGTCCGGATGCTCGGCCAACCACTCGGCGAGCGGCGCCATCCAGACGGCGTAGGTCTTGCCCGTGCCGGTGGCGGCGTGGATCAGCCCGCTCTCGCCGGCGGCGTAGGATTCCCAGACCTCGCGCTGGAACTCGAAAGGGCGCCATCCCCGCCGCTCGAACCAGCGGTGGAGACGCTCGACAGCGGATTCGCTCACCCTAGTCCGGTCGACCCGAAGCCCCCCTCGCCCCGCGGGCTCGATGCGAGCGTGTCGACCTCCTCCCACTCGACGCGCTCGACCGGCGCGATCACCAGCTGCGCGATGCGGTCTCCCCGGGAGACGCTGAACGGCGCCTCGCCGAGGTTGATCAGCAGCACCGCCACCTCGCCGCGGTAGTCGCTGTCGATCGTGCCGGGGGCATTGACCACTCCGATGCCGTGGCGCAGGGCGAGGCCGCTCCGGGGGCGTACCTGGCCTTCCCAACCGGACGGGATCTCGAGCACCAGCCCGGTCGGCACCAGGATCCGCTCGCCGGGCCGGATCACCAGCTCGGCGTCGACCGCGGCGCGCAGGTCGAAACCGGAGCTGCCGCTGGAGGCGGGAGCCGGCAGAGGCAGGTCGCGGGCCGCGGGCAGCCGTTTGATGCGGACTCTCATCCCCTCCCCTTAGAAAGAGCGCGGGCTAGTTCCGGCGCGGACCGCGGCCCTGCGGCGGGCGGCCCTGGGGGTCGCCGGGACTGCCGAAGCCCCCCTGGTCGGGCAGCGAGCCGTCCTGCGGCTGGGGCTGGGTGAGATAGGGCGGAAGGGGCCGGCCGATCCAACGGGCGCTCGGCGGCAGGCCCCCCATGCCCCCCGGGGTCGGAGCGACACCCTGGCCGCCGCCGATGAAATGCTGCTGGCCGCTGAGCAGCTCGATGGTGAACCGCCACTCGTCGTACCGCTGCTTGCCGTTGAAGGTCATGATGGAGGTCTTGCCGCTCTTGCTATAGACGCCGATGATCGGCCCCACCATGACCTCGTCACCCTTGCGCGGAACACCGAAGGCGCTGTCGTCCCGCCCGTCGTTGTTCCCCTCCCCCTGGTCCGGTTCCGGCGCCATGGGAACGCCGCCGGCGGTGTTCTCGCCGGGCTGCGGTATGAGAGGGCCGCCCTGCCCCTGGAAGATCAACCCCCACTTGCCGTTCTCGGTCATCGGGTCCTTCCAGAGCTGGCGGATGGAGCGCGGCTTGACCTCCAGCAGCTCCTCGAGCCGGACCGGGAATCGCTGGTAACGGGTCTGGAAGACGCGGATCGCCTCCACGTACTGCATGCCGCGCGAGATCAGCTCCTCCTCCCGGTCGCGCTGGATGGCGGTGCTCCACAGCGGCAGCGAAACGGCCACCGCCACGTTCAGGAGCGTGACCAGGATCATCATGACGACCAGGTTGTAGCCGGCTTCGCCATGGCGGCTGCGGCGCGGAGGAGCCATCACCACTCGCTGTAGGGGGTGCCGCCCAGAGAGTTCAGCGGTGATCCGGAGTGGATGTCGACAATGCCGGGCTGGCCGTCCTCGCTCTCGTCACTCTCGGCGGGCGGGTTGTCGGGATCGATCTCCTCGAAGACCAGCTGCCAGGTCTCGGTGCTCTTGGTGATCGGATCGATCGGGATGCGGCGCAGATAGCCCGTCTCGACCAGCGCTTCCAGGCTGGTGGGATAGCGCCCCTTGTCGCCGTAGTGCTGGTCGATGACGTCGCGCAGCGAGCGGAGGTTGGTCTTCAACACCGCCTCGTTGGCCCGCCGCGGGGCATCCTTCATCGCCGGCATGGCGATCGTCGCGAGGATGCCGATGATCGCGACCACCACGATCAGCTCGAGCAGGGTGAAGCCGCGTTCAGCACGCATGAGGCACCTTCCATTTCCACTCCCCTACCACTCGCGGTAGGGGACACCGTTCAGACCGACGGCGCTCGACAGGGAGTAGACGTCGTAGACGTCCTCGCCGCCCCAGGAGTCCGAGTCGGGCTCGTCCTGGTAGCTGCGCAACCCCCACTCGGTCTCGCCGGTCATCGGATCGATCGGGATGCGGCGCAAGAACTTGGCCTTCTTGTCCACCTGGCCGATGATGTCGACCCCCTCGACCAGCACCTCGAGCTCCGCCGGATAGCCCTGCGTTCCGAGGTCCACGGGGATGAGGTTCAGGTCGCTGTAGCGCTTGTGCTCGTCGATCGCCTGCCGCATCTGGCGCAACGACTGGCGCAGCTCCATCTCCTTGGTCCGCTTGGAGGTGTACTTGACCACCGGCAGCGTGACCGAGGCGAGCGTCACCATCAGCGCGGCCACCATGACCAGCTCGGCCAGGGTGAAGCCGGATTGAGCGCGGCGGCGGATCGAGACGAGCATCGACGGAACCCCCCTTCTCTATTTCAACGTCCGGTGGCGGGAGAAGCTTCCCGCCGCGCCGGCTCGGGCCGGTCGGCCGCCTCCTCCTCCGTGTCCCGGCGGACCACGACGCGGGCGGCCCGGCCCGAGGACGCCACCGGCTTGAGCGCCGCGTCGAGCGCCTTGCGGGTCACGAAGTCGACACGCGTCGAGCCCTCCTTCAGGGCCCGGAAGGTGATGCGGGCCACCGTGCCCGTCCCCTGGATCGCGGGCACCTGCCCCAACCGGCTCGCTCCGAGCACGATCGAGCCGGCCCGGCCGGTGTCGGAGAGCACCTGCGCCTCGCCGGCGCCGCCGAGGAAGTCGCCGGCCTCCACCGTCTCGACCGCGAGGACCGCCGGATCGAACCCGAGCGATAGCGGCAGGTGGGAGACCGGCCGCCCGGCGGCAACCTCCAGACGTACCTCGAAGCGGTCGCCGGGCGCCACCTCGAGACGCTGCGGCGACAGCCAGAGCCGCACCGGGGCCGCCTTGGCCTCCGCCGCCTCCGCCGCCTCCGATGGGCCGGTGTGATTGGCGGCGAGCGCCACCTGGGAGGCCATCATCACACCCGGCCCAGCCGGCGCGGCCAGGCTGGCGACGTCCCCCAGGGTCTCCGCCGCACCCGGCGGCTCCTCCTCAATCGGCGGCGGCTCGAGCTGCGGCTCCGGTTGCGGCGGCGGCGGCTGGCGGAAGATGTCGGTCGGCGGCGCCGTCGGCACCAGGTCGACGCCGGCCGGCGGCGGCGGGGGCTCCTGCGTCTCCCCCTCCTCTTCCATGACGTCGTCCGGCGTGCCGCCCTCGCCCGGCCTCAGGCCGCGCGGCAGCCGCTGGATACGGCGGCGGATGGCGTCCTGGATCTCCTCCGGCGTCCCTTCGTTGCCGTCGAACGGCCCCGCGACTTCGGACTCGACGCGCGGGCTGCCGCCGCGGAAGCTCATGTTGGCCTCGGTGCCGACCCAGACCGGCAGCAGATCCTCTTCGGTGATCTGGGCGTTGCGGATAATGTGCGGCGTCAGCGTCAGGATGACGTCGGTGCGCTGGTTCTCGGTCCGCCGGTTGGAGAACAGGCGGCCGAGCACCGGGATCTCCGACAGGCCGGGGAAGCCGCTGTCGGAGTCGGTCTCGGCGGTGCGGATCAGGCCGGCCAGGAAATTGGTCTCGCCGTCCTGCAGGCGGATCACCGACTCGATGGTGCGGGTGCCGATGGTCGGCTGGCGCTGCCCGCCCGCGGCGTCGGTGTAGCCGCTGATGTTCGACACCTCGACCTTGATCTTGAGCGTCACCTCCTGGTTGTGGTGCACGCGCGGCTCGATGTCGATGCGGATGCCCACGTCCTGGTACTGGAACGAGGTGATCGGGATGATGCCGCCCTGGCCGCCGACGTTCTGGGTGTTGAACGTGGTCAGCGGGATCGGCACGCGGTCGCCGATGACCAGGTTGGCCTTCTCGCCGTCGGTGATGCGGAGCTGCGGCCGGGCGAGGACCTGGGCGTCGGTGTTGGTCTTGACGAAGTTGTAGATGAAGCTCGGGATCGTCAGCAGCCAGTTGCTCTGGTTGAGGAATTCCAGGTCGGACAGGCGGATGCCCGACGGAGCCGTCGGGCCGCCGGTGGTGCCGCCGGTGGTGGTGCCGGCGCCCAGGTCGATGCTCTGGCTGACCGAGTAGCTGGAGAGGCTCACGCCCAGGTCGCGGATGCGGCCGGAGTCGATCTGCAGCAGCTCGACGTCGATCACCACCTCGGCCTTGGATTTGTCGTTGGCCTCGATGATCCGCTCGGCGACCTTCACCTTGTCGGCGGTGTCGCGCAGGATGATGGCGTTGAGCTGCTCATTGGTGGCGATCTTCTTGGCGTCGACCAGGCTGCGCAGGATCGTCATCATGTCCTTGACCTCGGAGTTGGAGAGGAAAAAGGTCTGGATGACGAGGTCCTCGTAGATGCGCCGGTTCTGCGGCGTGTCCTGGGCGACGATGATGGTGTGCTCGTCCATCACCTTGTAGAAGTGGCCGCCGGCGCGCATCAGCGTCTCGAGCCCCGCCTGCGCGGTCACCTGCTTGAGCACGAGGGGGATCTCGGTGTCCTTGAGGTTCGCGTCGAACAGGATGTTGATGCCGAAGGCTTCGCCCAGGGAGCGGTAGATATAGAAGATCGACGTCGGCTCCGGGAACTCCACGTCGATCGGCTCGTTCGAGCGCGGGTTGAGGACCGGCGGCTGCGGCCGGTTGGCCCGCGCCCTCTCCTTGAGCTGATCGACCGTGGACGCCGGCCGGCTGCTGGCGAGGTAGGCCTGGCGGACCTTGTCGAGCTGCGCCTTGGCGTACTGGTTGGTCGGGTCGAGCTGGACGGCCTGCTGGTACTCCACCATCGCGCGGTCGAGCACGCCGGACTTTTCGAACTCCTGGCCCTTCTCGAAGTGGCCCCGCGAAGCCTGGATCTTGGCGCGCAGCAGGGCCGCCCGGTAGGTCAGGTTGTTGGGCTCGTCCTCGAGCGCCTTCAGATAGTGCAGCACGGCGTCGTCCCACCGCCCGGTCTCGGCGGCGACCTCGGCCTGGCGCGCCGACCGGTAGCTGGTGCAGCCGGCGAGCGATGCCAGGAGGAGCACGGGGATCAACATCCGTACGATAGCGTCACGCATTGAGCGAGTTCCTCCGATCTTCCGATCGATCTAGCGACGTCCGACCGCCAGCCGTTGCGCTGGCGTGTCGGGAAAGCCGACGAACTGGATGTCCACTGATTCGTAGCCGATCTGGGCCACGAGGAACTTACCATCCAGCACCTCTCCCTCCAGGCGGTTGATGGTGACCTTTCCGTCCGTGAAGACGGCGATCCGGCGGTCGGCCGGGCCGATGTAGCCGATGTACGTGTAAGGGAATATGGGCGGCTGCGGCTTGGGCGGCGGCTGGTTCGCCGCGATCTCGGCGGCGAGCCGCTGCTGCTCCAGGATCTGCTGCCGCTGGCGCTCCAGCTCCTCGGGCGACGGCCCGGCCGGCGGGACCGGCCTGGGCTCCTGCGCCGG
>JBKKAU010000801.1:0-12799 GCA_046714475.1 Thermoanaerobaculia bacterium | reverse complement strand
TGGACGTTGCTGGTGGCGCGCACCAGGGCGCGGACCTCGTGCCCCGCCTCGACTAGCCGCCGCGCCAGCGCCCGGCCGATGTATCCCGTCCCGCCTGTCAGGTAGATCCGCATGGGTGGCTGAATTCCCTTTACGCCCTCCCGCCTCAGGACCGCCCGCCCAGGAGCTGCCGCAGGACGTAGTGCAGGATGCCGCCATGGCGGTAGTACTGCACCTCCTGCGGGGTGTCGAGCCGCACCCGGGCTTTGAATTCGGTGACCTTGCCGTCCTCGGCGGTGGCGCGGACGCTCACCTCGCGGCTCCCGCTGCTGTCAACGAAGCCGTTCGCGACGCCTTCCGCCAGGCCGGTGATGTCGACCGTCTCGTAGCCGGTCAGGCCGAGGCTCTGGGCGGTCTCGCCGGCCGGGAACTCCAGCGGCATCACCCCCATGCCGACCAGGTTGCTCCGGTGGATGCGCTCGAAGCTCTCGGCGATGACGGCGCGCACGCCCAGGAGGAGCGGCCCCTTGGCCGCCCAGTCGCGCGACGAGCCGGTGCCGTACTCCTTGCCCGCCAGGACTACCGTCGGCACCCCCTCCTGCTGGTAGCGCATCGCCGCGTCGTAGATCGACAGCGGCTCGCCGTCGGGCAGGTGGATGGTGAAGCCGCCCTCGATCTCCGGCACCATGCGGTTGCGCAGCCGGATGTTGGCGAAGGTGCCGCGCATCATCACCTCGTGGTTGCCGCGGCGGGCGCCATAGGAATTGAAGTCCTTGGGGGCGACGCCGTGCTCGACCAGGTACTTGCCCGCCGGGCTCGCCGTCTTGATCGAGCCGGCCGGCGAGATGTGGTCGGTGGTGATGCTGTCGGCGAAGAGACCCAGCACCCGCGCCTTCCGCACGTCCGTGACCGGCGCCGGCTCGGACGGCATGTCGACGAAGTAGGGCGGCAGCCGGACATAGGTCGACTCCGGGTCCCACGCGTACGTGTCCCCTTCCGGGACCTCGAGGCTGTTCCAGCGCTGGTCGCCGGCGTAGACGTCCGCGTACTGCTCGCGGAACATCTCGGCACGCAGCGATTGGAGGGCCTCCTCGACCTCGCGCCGGCTCGGCCAGATGTCGCGGAGATAGACCGGCTGGCCGTCCTTGCCCGTGCCGAGCGGCTCGTTCACGAGGTCGATGTCGATCCGCCCGGCGAGGGCGTAGGCGACCACCAGCGGCGGCGAAGCCAGGTAGTTGGCCCGCACGTCGGAGTTGATCCGCCCCTCGAAGTTACGGTTGCCGGACAACACCGCCACCGCCACCAGGTCGCGCTCGTCGATGGCGTGCGAGATCGCCGGCGGCAGCGGGCCGCTGTTGCCGATACAGGTGGTGCAGCCGTAGCCGACCAGGTTGAACCGGAGCTGGTCGAGATAGGGGGTGAGGCCGGCCTCGCGCAGGTACTCGGTGACCACCTTGGAGCCGGGGGCGAGGCTGGTCTTGACCCACGGCTGGGTCTGCAGCCCGCGCTCGACCGCCTTCCTGGCGAGCAGGCCGGCGGCCATCATCACCGACGGGTTCGAGGTGTTGGTGCAGCTCGTGATCGCCGCGATCACCACCGAGCCGTTCTCGAGCCGGCCGGCCGCCGCGGCGTCCGCCGTCGCCACCTCGGGCTCGGCGACCGCCAGACCGGCGGCGGTGCCGCCCGCCGTGACCAGGCCCTCGCCCGGCTTGCGCTTGACGCCGGTCTTGCCGGTCGCGAGCATCGCCTCCAGCTCCTTCTGGAAAGACGGCTTGACGTCCGACAGCCGCACCCGGTCCTGCGGCCGGCGCGGGCCGGCGAGGCTCGGCTCGACGTTCGACAGGTCGAGCTCCAGAGTGTCGGAGTAGACCGGCTCGGGTGTTCCGGGCGTGTGGAACAGGCCCTGCTCCTTCATATAGGCCTCGACCAGCGCCACCTGCTCAGGCGCCCGGCCGGTGAAGGTCAGGTAGTCGAGCGAGACCCGGTCGACCGGGAAGATGCCGCAGGTCGCGCCATACTCGGGCGCCATGTTGCCGATGGTCGCGCGGTCGGCGAGCGGCAGCGTCGAGAGCCCCGGGCCGTAGAACTCGACGAACCGGCCGACCACCCCCTTCTTGCGCAGCATCTCGGTGACGGTGAGCACCAGGTCGGTCGCCGTCGCCCCCTCGCGCAGCTCGCCGGAGAGCCGGAAGCCGACCACCTGGGGGATCAGCATCGAGACCGGCTGGCCGAGCATCGCCGCCTCGGCCTCGATGCCGCCGACGCCCCAGCCGAGCACGCCCAGGCCGTTGACCATGGTGGTGTGCGAGTCGGTGCCGACCAGCGTGTCCGGATAGGCCCAGGCCGCGCCGTCGTGGTCTCCGATCATGACGACCCGGGCGAGGTACTCCAGGTTCACCTGGTGGACAATGCCGGTGTCCGGCGGCACCACCTGGAAGTTGTCGAAGGCTTTCTGGCCCCAGCGCAGGAAGGCGTAGCGCTCGCGGTTGCGCTCGAACTCCTTCTCGGCGTTGACCAGGAAGGCGGCGGCCGTGCCGTACTCGTCCACCTGCACGGAGTGGTCGATGACCAGCTCGACCGGCTGGAGAGGGTTGATCCGCTTCGGGTCGCCGCCCATGGCCGCCATGGCGTCGCGCATAGCCGCGAGGTCGACCACGGCGGGCACGCCGGTGAAGTCCTGAAGGAGGACCCGGGCCGGCATGAAGGCGATCTCGCGCGACGGCACCGCGTGCGGGTCCCAGGTGGCGAGCGCCTCGATGTCCTCGGCCTTGACCACGTCGCCGTCCTCGCGGCGCAGCAGGTTCTCGAGCAGGATGCGCAGAGCATAGGGCAGCCGCGACATGCTCCAGCCGCGCCTCTCCAGCGCGTCCAGACGCGCCAGGCGCAGCTCGCGGCCTCCCGCGGTGAGCGTTGCACGGCTTCCGAAGCTGTCTTTCATGGTCTCTCCCAAACCTTGTCTTCTCGTACGGGGATCGGCGGCCAGGCGCCGGTCGGAGCCGGTCTTGAAGATATCAGCTCCAAGGGAGGAGGAGTAAGATGGTCCGCATGGCGTCGGTCGCCTCGGAGCTCTCCACCCCCATCCTGCTGGTCGCCATGCCGCAGGTCCTCGATCCCTTCTTCCACAAGAGCGTGGTCCTGTTGCTCGCCCACGAGGAGGAGGGGAGCTTCGGCTTCATCATCAACCGCTCCACCGGCATCAAGGTCGACGAGATCCTCCTCGGTCTGGAGGTCGGCTGGCGGGGCGGCGGCGACACCGTCGCCTACTTCGGCGGACCGGTCCAGCCGCAGCTCGGCACCGTCCTCTTCACCCCGGGCGAGGTGGAGGGCGAAGCCTCTACCGAGTTGCTCCCCGGCCTGTCGCTCACCCAGCACGTCGGCGACCTCTCCCGACTCGCCGAGACGCCGCCGGACCATTTCCGGCTGCTGCTCGGCTATGCCGGCTGGGGAGCCGGGCAGCTGATCGAAGAGATCCTCCGCAACGACTGGCTGACCGCGCCGGTCCAGCCCGGCCTGGTCTTCGCCTCCGACCCCGAGCAGGTCTGGGGCGACGCCCTGCGGTCGGTGGGCGTCGACCCGGCGGCGCTCCCCTCCTGGACGGCCCCGATGCAGGGCGCCGACGAGGAGGCCGCCAACTGAGCAGCGAGCCCGGATCGCGGAGCGGTCCCGCGCGTGCCGGCATGAAGACCGAGCACCACCGGTCCGCCGGTGGCCTGGTGGTCGACGGCCCCCGCATCCTCCTCATCTCGACCCAGAACGGCCGCCGCTGGCAGCTCCCCAAGGGCCACATCGAGGAGGGGGAGACCGCCGAGGCCGCCGCCGTGCGCGAGGTGTGCGAGGAGACCGGGGTGACCGGCCGGGTGGTGGCGCCGCTGTCGCCGGTCGAGTACTGGTATGTCGAGAAAGGCCCCCGGCGGGTCCACAAGCGGGTCGACTACTTCCTGCTCGTCTACGTGAGCGGCGACGCGGCCGACTTCGACCCCAAAGAGGTCTCCGGCGCCGAGTGGTTCTCCTGGGACATCGGCCTTGGCAAGCTCACCTTCGACAACGAGCGCCGCGTCGTCGAGCAGGCCCGGCGCCTGGTCGAAGGGGCCAGCCAGGCGGCCGGCGCCTGATAAGATCCCCCGCCGGAGGCTCCTCATGACCCGCGCGCTGATCCAGATCGTCGCCAACGCGGCCGGTTTGTGGCTCGCCGACCGCTTCATCCCCGGCATCGTCTACAGCGGCGACCTGCTCTACCTGCTGCTCGCCGGCCTGGTGATCGGCCTGGTGAACCTGCTGGTCAAGCCGATCGTCACCTTCTTCTCCTTCCCGCTGATCGTCGTCACCCTGGGGCTCTTCTACCTGGTGATCAACGGGCTGATCCTCTACCTCGCAGCCTACCTTCTGGACGGCCTGCGGATCGAGGGCTGCGTGCCGGCGATCCTCGGCGGCACGCTGATCGCGCTGCTCAACTGGGTGGTGCGGGGGCTTTTCTCCTCCGAGTAGCCATGCCGGCGAGAAATCCAAAGCCCGGGATCACCATGGCCCAGGCGCGCCTTGAGTCCGGCCGCGCCCGGCGGGCCCGCACGCTCGAGATCCTGGAGCGGCTGCGCCGCGCCTATCCGGAGAGCCGCTGCTCCCTCGACTTCCAGACGCCGCTCCAGCTCCTGATGGCGACCGTCCTCGCCGCCCAGTGCACCGACCAGCGGGTCAACCTGGCCACCCCGGCGCTCTTCCGGCGCTTCCCCACCGCCCGCGACCTGGCGGCGGGCGACCTTGCCGAGATCGAGGAGCTGGTCCGCACGACCGGCTTCTACCGCAACAAGGCGCGGGCGCTCAAAGCCCTGGGCCAGGCGCTGATGGCCGGGCACGGCGGCGAGGTGCCCGACACCATGGAGGCCCTCCATGCCCTGCCCGGCGTCGGCCGCAAGACCGCCAACGTCGTCCTCGGCAACGCCTTCGGGAAAAACGTCGGCGTCGTCGTCGACACCCATGTGCAGCGCCTGTCGCGCCGGCTCGGCCTGACCGAAGAGACCGACCCCGAGAAGATCGAGCGCGACCTGATGCCGCTCGTCCCCCAGGAGGAATGGACCCTCTGGTCCCACCTGCTGATCGACCACGGCCGCGCGATCTGCAAGGCGCGCAAACCCGAATGCCCGCGCTGCCCGCTGGCCGATCTCTGCCCTTCCGCCGAGGTGTGATGCCATGAATGACAAGAGAGTCGCGGTCGTCGCTGGCGCCAGCGCCGGCATCGGGGCGGCCACCGTCCGGGCGCTCGCCGGGGCCGGGTTCCGGGTGATCGCCGGGGCGCGCCGGCTCGACCGGCTGCGCGAAGTGGCCGAACCGGCCGGAGCCACCGCCCTGGAGCTCGACGTCACCTCCCCCGACAGCGTCGCCGCCTTTGCCGCCCAGTGCCCCCAACGTGTCCACCTTCTGGTGGACAACGCCGGCGTGGCCCACGGCCTCGACCGGGTCGCCGACTCGACCGACGAAGGCTGGGTGGGGATGTGGGAGGTCAACGTCCTGGGCGCCGTGCGCATGGCGCGGGCGCTGCTCCCCGCCCTGGAGGCCTCCGGCGACGGCCACCTCGTCGTCGTCGGCTCGACCTCCAGCTTCGAGACCTACGTCGGGGGCGCGGGCTACACCAGCACCAAGCACGCCCTGCGCGCCGTCGTCCGCACCCTGCGCCTGGAGCTGCTCGGCCGGCCGGTGCGGGTCACCGAGATCACCCCCGGCCTGGTCGAGACCGAGTTCTCCACCGTGCGCTTCGCCGGCGACCGCGAGCGGGCCGCCGCCGTCTACCGAGGGATGGAGCCGCTCACCCCCAACGACGTCGCCGAGTGCATCCGCTGGGCGGCGACCCTCCCCAGCCACGTCAACGTCGACGAGATCGTGGTCCGGCCGCGCGCCCAGGCCAACGCCGTGACCGTGCACCGCCAGCCATGAAGAACCTCCGCTTCGTCCTGTTCACCCTCCTGCTCGCCGCCGCCGCCGGGCTCGGCGGCTGCGAGGAGCTCTTCCCCCAACGGTCCGAGGGGGAGCGCCTCTACCGCAAGCACTGCGCCGAATGCCACGGCCTGGACGGCGCCGGCAACACTCCGGGCTACATGGGCAACGCCTACGCCGACCTGAAGGACGAGCGCTGGAAGTTCGGGGGCGACCCGGGCTCGATGCAGGGCGTGGTGGAGGCGGGCATCTTCGGCCAGATGCCGAAGTTCGACCAGCTCAGCGCCAAGGAGGTCCGCGCCGTGGTCGACCACGTCCGGGTACTGCGCGGCGAGACGCTCCCCGGGGCATCGCGTTGACCTGGAGGCGGGCGCTCCTGGCCGCGGCCGTGGCCTGTCTGGCCGGCTGCGGCCCGGAGGACCGGAGCGCCCCGGGCCTCTACCGCTTCTACTGCGCGGGCTGCCACGGCCGGGAGGGGGAGGGCCGGGGGAGCGCCCGGCGGCTGAAGCGCTATCCCCACCTCAACCTGACCACCTCGCCGCTGATCGCCCGCGCCGACCGCGACGCGATCCGGCGGCGGATCGCCGAAGGCAAAGGCCCGATGCCGGCCTTCGCCCGCCGGCTCACCCCCGAGGAGATCGAGAGCCTGGTGGACTTCACCCTCCAACTCCGGAACCGCGAGAGAGGCGACTGACATGGACCCGCAGAGACTGAAAGAGGCCTACCAGAAGCTGCAGAGCCTGGATGACAGGCTCACCTACAAGATCCGGCCGCGCGGCGCCGGCCCGCTCACCCGTCCCAACCCCGACCAGCTCGAGCAGAGCCTGCGCGACCTGGCCGTCTATACCGTCGAGCTCAAAGAGGTGGTCCAGGAGCTGTTCCTGGCGATCGCCGGCAAGCCGCAGGGCGGTCAGGGCGGAGGGGGCGGATAAGCAGAGGGCGCGATGAATCGCGCCCCTACACCAGCATCCCAGACACCTGTAGGGGCGTCATTCATGGCGCCCTCTTCCCTGGTCTAGTCTCCCCGGCCGAGCTCGCCCTGGAGGCGGTCGAAGTACCGCTGCACGAGCTCGCAGGGCATCTCCTCCAGGATCTCGTCCTGGAGCTCCAGCGCCTCGACCTCCCTGCCGGTCAGGTCGCCGGTCCAGTTGGTACCCGCCAGCAGCCCGTCCTCCGACATCCCGGGGAGCCAGCGGAAGAGGAACTCGAACAGCTCGAGCGAGTCGACCTCGGCCTCTTCGAAGAGATGGGCGGACCGCCGCGCGTACGCGGCGTCGGACCAGAAAGGCAGCACGTCCAGGCCGTTCACCTGGTCCGAGCGGACCGGCAGAAACCCTTGGGGTCCCCTGATCCCCCAGACCCGCTCGGTCTGAATGATCCTGACCACGAAACGCCGATGGTTCAGCTCCGCCTCGCTCTGGAGATGGAACAAGGTTGCCCTCCGACCAGGGTGTTCCCGGTCCGCCCGCATTTTTGTCAGGACAAATCGGCAGGAGCGTATCCGCCGCGCCTAAGGCTGTCAACGCGCGATCCCCGTACCGGCATGACGGTTGCAATTTCTTTTCGGCAGGTCCGGCCGCGGCCCGGGTGCGGTAAGCCCTCCTGGGTACGCGGGCGTCTCGCCCGCTTTTCCTTGCGTTGGCGAGAGCGGGCGGGGCGCCCGCGTACCCAGACGCTCTGTCCCTCTCTGTGGTAAGAAAGGTCTATGTTCGAGCCCCGTCTCGACAGGCTTCCAGCCCCGCAGCAACGACTCTGGAACGAACTCGAAACCGTTCCGTCGGGGTTCGTTCTTTATGGAGGGACCGCCCTGGCGCTACGGTTGGGGCACCGTGTCTCCGAAGATTTCGATTTCTTCGCCAATCAGGATTTCACGCCGGACACCCTGGAGCGAGAAGTTCCCTTCCTGGAGGGCTCGACCCGGTTGCAGTCCTCGCCGAACACGCTGGTCTCCCTGGTCGAACGGGGAGGATCGGTCAAGGTTTCGTTCTTTGGAGGCTTGGCACTCCGCCGCCTTCAAGATCCAGAGCCGGCCAAGGGCTCTTCCGTTCTCGTGGCATCTCTACTTGACCTTGCCGCAACCAAGGTCAAGGTTGTGCAGGACAGGGCGGAGGCCAAAGACTACCTGGACATCGATCGGCTTCTGAAAGAAGGAGTGGACCTCGGACAAGCACTGGCCGCAGCCGTGGGGGTGTATGGAGATCGGTTCAATCCACTCCTCAGCTTGAAGGCGCTATGCTTCTTCGGGGATGGAGACCTCCCCATGTTGCCTGAAAGCGTCCGGACGAGGTTAAGAAGCGCCGCGAGCGAGGTGCGTGTCAACCAGCTTCCCCTAATGAGCCCCCTGCGAGGAGGAGTGACGCCTTGAGCGACCTGGAGAAAGTCGCCACCCGGCTCTTCTGGTGGAAACCCCCCGCCGAGGCCCTCTCCGACAAGTCGCGGTTCCTCGCCCAGGTGATGACGTACGGTACCCCCTCGGACCTCGCCATCGTCGGCAGGCACTTCCGCGAAGATGACTTCCGGGAAGTGTTGTTGGATCCGCCCGCTGGAGTCTTCGATCCCCGCTCCTGGGCGTACTGGCATGCGGTCTTCAAGCTCGAGCCCCCTCCCGAGCTTCCCAAGCGACGGCTCTGACCACCCGCGCTCCCCTCCCCGTCGACGAAGCCCTGCCCGGCCTGATCGCCGCGTTGCGGGAGCGGAGCGCGGCCGTCCTCATCGCTCCCACCGGGGCGGGCAAGACGACCCGGGTGCCTCCAGCCCTGCTCGCGGCCGGTATCGGCGGCGGCAAGGGCGGTAGCAAGCGGATCGTCATGCTGGAGCCGCGGCGGATCGCGGCGCGGGCGGCGGCGCGGCGTATGGCCCAGGAAGGCGGGTGGAAGGTCGGCGAGGAGGTCGGCTATCAGGTGCGGTTCGAGCGCCGGGCCGGAGCCTCGACCCGCATCCTCGTCGTGACCGAAGGCATCCTGGTTCAAATGCTCCAGGGCGACCCGTTCCTCGAAGAGTTCGGCGCGGTGGTCTTCGACGAGATCCACGAGCGGAGCCTCCATACTGACCTGTCGCTCGCCATGGTCCGGCGCGTCCAGCGCGAGGTGCGGCCCGACCTCGCCCTGGTCGCGATGTCCGCCACGGTCGACCCGGGGCCGATCGCCGGTTTCCTCGGGGACTGCCCGGTGGTCGAGAGCCGCGGGCGCCTGTACCCGGTCGAGACCTTATATATAAAGGAAGGGGGCCGGCCCGAGGAGCGCCCTCTCCCGGGTCTCGTCGCCTCCGGCGTCCGCCAGGTGCTCGACGCCAGCCCGGGCGACGTGCTGGTGTTCCTGCCCGGCGTCGGGGAGATCCAGCGCTGCGCCGAAGCCCTCGCGCCGCTCGCCGCCGAGCGCGGCCTCGCCGTCCTGCCGCTCTACGGCGACCTCCCGGCCGAACGCCAGGACGAGGTGCTCCGGCCCCTCTCCCGCCGCAAGGTCGTGCTCGCCACCAACGTCGCCGAGACCTCGATCACCATCGACGGAGTCACGGCGGTCGTGGACTCAGGATGGGTGCGGCGGCTGCGCTTCGACCCGGCGACCGGCCTCGACCGCCTGGAGCTGGGCCGGGTCAGCCGCGCCTCGGCCGACCAGCGGGCCGGCCGCGCCGGACGCCAGGCCCCCGGTCTCTGCCTGCGCCTCTGGGGGGCCTGGGAGCATCCGACGCTCCCGGAGCGGGAGACGCCCGAGGTCGCCCGCGTCGACCTCGCCGCCCCGGCGCTCCAGCTCCTCGCCTGGGGCGAGCCCGACCTCGCCGCCTTTGACTGGTTCGAGCCGCCCGACCCGGCGGCCCTGGCCGGCGCCCTCGCCCTCCTCCGCCAGCTCGGGGCCACCGACGAGCACGGCGTCACCGGGCTTGGCCGGACGCTCGCCCGTCTGCCGGTCCACCCCCGGCTCGCCCGGCTGCTAGTCGAAGGGCACCGCCTGGGCGTGCCGCGCGAGGCGGCGCTCGCCGCCGCCGTCCTCGCCGAACGGGACCCGTTCCTGCGCTCCTCTTCAGTCCGCCCCTCGCGCTCCGACCTCCTCGACCGGGTCGACGCCCTGGAAGACTTCGAGCGGCGCGGACGGGGAGACCGGCTCCACGAAGGAGCCGCCCGCTTTGTCCTCAAGGCCCGGGACCAGCTCGTCGACATCTTGAAGCGCGAGCTCGGCGGAACCCGTACCGCCCCGCCGGCCGAGCGCGATGACGCCCTGCTCAAGGCCCTGCTCGCCGCCTACTCCGACCGGCTCGCCCGCCGCCGCGAGCCCCGGTCCCGCCGGGGCGTGATGGTCGGCGGGCGGGGCGTGCGGTTGGCCGAGGAGAGCGCGGTCCACGAGCCCGAGCTGTTCCTCTGCGTCGACGTCACCGATCCATCTGGACGGCCCACGTCGCAATCCGAGTCCCTGGTGCGGATCGCCTCCGGAGTCGAGAGGGCCTGGCTCCCCGCCGAACGTCTCCAGATCTCGGCGGACGTCGATTTCGACGACGAGCGCGAGCGGGTGATCGCCCGCCGCCGGACCCGCTTCGACGACTTGGTGATCGCCGAGAGCGAGGTGCCGGCCGAAGGTGAGGCCGCCGAGCGGGTTCTCGCCGAAGCCGCGGCGGCCCGGCTCGACCGGGCGCTGCCCCCGCTCCCGATAGACGATCCCGAGGTCGCCTCCTTCCTCACGCGCGTCCGCTGTCTGCGGGAGTGGATGCCGGAGTTGGGCCTGCCCGCCTTCGATGAAGAGTCATTCCGGGATCTCCTCCCGATGCTCGCGGCCGGCCGCCGGTCCTTCGCCGAGCTGCGCCGCGCCCCGTTGCTTGACGTGCTCCAGGGGGCGCTCTCCTACGAGCAGCTCCAGACGCTGCAGCGCGAGGCCCCGGAACGGCTGGAAGTGCCGAGCGGCAGCCTGATCAAGCTGATCTACGAGCCAGGCAAACCGCCAGTGCTTGCGGCCCGGATCCAGGAGCTGTTCGGCCTCGCCGAGACGCCCCGCGTCGCCGCCGGCCGGGTCCCCGTCCTCCTGCACCTCCTGGCGCCGAACCACCGGCCCCAGCAGGTGACCCACGACCTGCGGAGCTTCTGGGAGAACACCTACCCTCAGGTCCGCAAAGAGCTCCAGGGCCGCTACCCTAAGCACGCTTGGCCGCAGGACCCGTGGAACGCCAGGCCGGAGAGACGGCCGGGGCGGCGGGGGGGCGGGTGAGCCAGAGAAGTCGCGGCGGGACCCCACGGTTCCTACCCTCTGACATGCGCCAACACCAGGCGAGCGCGCTGGCGCGGGCTGCCCGCCACCTCGATCGCCTCCACGCCGAAGTCCCATCGATCATCGACAACGATGTCCCGGAGCTCCTCGTCCACACGCCGCCTCAACTCGCTCTCTTCCGGCTCGGAGACGGTGACGCGATCGGGGTCCTCGACTGGCACGAAGACGATCAGATCAAGCCGCTGCATCGCGCTTCGTACGCGCGGGAGCCACGCCTCGACGCCGTACCCGTCCGAGTCGGGATGTGACATCAGGTACGCAAGCATGTCCGCCGGGCAGCGATCGAAAAGCTGATCGTCCTCGCTGTCGGCGATGCACTGGATCGAGCGCTCGAGTTGCAGCTCGAAATCCTCGAGAGACGGCATCTCCGCGAACTCATGCCCCTCCTCCTCGAGGAGGTAATAGGGCTCATCCACCACGGAGTAGGTCGGGAGAGCCCGGCTCAGCTCTTCGATCAGCGTCGTCTTCCCGGTCCGATGCGCTCCTGAGACGGCGATTCTCAGAGATCTATCTCCATAAAGATGGTCGCTTCCGGGCCAACGAAAAACGCTACGTCCTCGGCAAGCAACCTCTCAACACTGAACCCATGGCGGCTTTCGGATGGATAATGAGCCTCCAGATGGGACGTGGCGAAGGTTGAAGCTGCTGACGAGTCTGTGTCGTTGGATCTCCTCATTCGATCGCTTCTTGCTCTCGGTGCTACACATCAGGATCTCACCAAGGTAATCCTGCCTTGCCGCCGCCATAGCTCCCGCCTCCCCCAGCCGCAAAGAAAAAGGAGGGCCGAGGGAGACGCCCCCCGTAAGCGGCTCCCCCGGTACTTCGTCTTTCAAAGAACCTGGCCGGTTTCGACTCCCCACCTGTCGGCCCCTATCTATGTATACGGATGGGCCGGGCTCAGCCGTGGGCTTTTCTCTATTTCCGGTGATTTTCTACCTTTGTGATCGGGCGAGAGGCTCTCGCCCTGGTTCCGCGGCGGCTCGCCTTTCGATCGCTGTGATCCGCCTCGCGGTCGGCGTGTCTCGCTCCGCGAGTTGTGCCGCTCGCCCGAGGGTCTGCGTTCTCCGCGTAGAGATCTGCGCCGTCCACAGGGGCTCGGCGCCTGCAGGGAATGATCCTGTCCTTTCGCCTCCTCAGTCGGAGTGATCGGGCCGTGGCCGGAGACTCTCGCCTCGTGGTCCGGAGGTCTCAGCCCGCGGGCGCGATCACTCCAATGCGTCTCGGGGACTCGCCTGGGGAGGAAAGGCAGTCCCGACGGCGAGCGGACGATGCAGATCCCGAGACGAGACCTCCAGACCGTGGGGCGGATGTCTCCGATCCAGGCGCGGAAGGCGCAGATCCGGGCGATGGAGCGGCCGAGGCTCCCGTGAAAGCTCAGAATCCAAAGCGGATACAAGCGCGACATGGGCGAGAGGCGGGGAGTATCGCCGGAACGATGTGACGAAAAGGCCCTCTCATCCGTATACATATATAGAGGGGCCGAAACCCGGATGCGCGGGTGGAGGCCGGCATCGAGCTCTTTGACAACCGAAGTACCGGGGAAGGCGCACGGCGGGCGCCTCCCCCGGCCCTCCTTTTTCAGACCTTATCAACCCGCTAGTTGCAAAGAAAGCCTTGTCAAAGGGGGCGAGAACGCCAAGCTTGCG
>JBKKAU010000800.1:0-9613 GCA_046714475.1 Thermoanaerobaculia bacterium | reverse complement strand
GCTCGAAGCCGCTGCCGACCACGGCGTAGGCGCTGGAGGTCGCCAGGATCGGCAGCACGATCCAGCCGTCGAAGCTGTCGCCGCCGGCGTACGGCGGCACGACCGGCTCGATCTCGGCGATCTTGGTCCAGTGCTCCTCCTCCGGGTCATAACAGGCGCGCAGCTCGACATAGGCGCGGTCGAGGTCGATCGTGCGCTGCCCCGAGGGGTGCCAGATCGAGAAGATGAAGCGCACCTCGTCGTAGGGGCTGGTGCCGAGGAATCCCTTGCCGGAGGCCAGCAACGGGTAGGTGAAGGATCCCGCGGTGTCGGTGGCGAAGATCTCCGGGGTAGGGTCGAAGATCACTTGGCGCGGCGGCGTGTTCTGGGTCATCTCTTCTCCTCGCTATCCGGCCTGTAAGGATCGTCCCGTGGCCAGCTCCAGGGCACGCGCGATCCGCCGCCGGGTCTCCGCGTCGTCCGTTCCCAACAGCGGGGCGCCGATGCCGAACCCGGTGGCTCCGGCCTCGGCGTAGGCGGGGATCTCTTCGACGCCGTAACCGCCGGAGGCCAGCATCGGAATGTCGCCGAGCGGTTGGCGCAGGGCCTTGAGATAGGCCGGGCCGCCCACCGGCGGCAGGGGGAAGACCTTGACGATGTCGGCGCCGAGCTCGTGGGCCGCCACCACCTCGGTCGCGGTGAGCGCTCCCATCACCAGGAAGAGCCCGGCCTGCCGGGCCTCCCGCGCCACCTCGGGGCTGGCGTTCGGCGTCACGAAGAACTCAGCGCCGGCCTGTATCGCCTCGCGGGCGCGCGCGGCCGTGGTCACCGTTCCCATGCCGAACCAGGGCGGCCCTTCGGAGCGCCGCCCGGCGAGGAGCTCGCGGACCAGCCCCGCGGCTCCGGGGACCGTGAACGTGACCTCGATCAGCTCCAGGCCGGAGTCGGCGAAGAGCCGCGCCTGCCGCTCCGCTTCCCGGGTGGAAGAGGTGCGGATGACGCCGATGACGGGGGCCCGGCGCAGACTCGCGGCGATCTGCGGACGTGTCGAAGCCGTGGTCGTCTCCATGCGGGCGGAGTCTATCATCGTCCCGACCGCCGGCTCCGATACGCTCCGCTACGACCCGAGGAGGTCGTTCTGCCCTCCTCCGGGGCGGCCGGCGCCGCCCCGGGCGCGCACGGAGAGAGCGGCGTGACGGCTTGACGACGCTCTCTCGCGGAAGGGTGGGCAAGAGCGGCCTTCCGGGTTATCATTGCCGCTCCACTATCTGGAGCCCGACAGCTCTATTAAAGAGACGGACCTGATGGCAGTCCCCGAGAAACCGGTAGAGAGAGAGTCTCTGGACCAGCTCGTAAGGCGGCTCCGGCCGCGGCTCAAGCAGGTGCTCAGCCGCTACCGGGTGCCTGCCCATGACGCCGAGGACCTGGTCCAGGAGGCGCTCGTCTCCACGATCCAGAAGTGGGACGAGATCCAGGACCCCGAAGCCTGGCTCATGGTCACCCTGCGCAACCGCTGCGTCGTCTACTGGCGCAAGCGGCGCAACACGCTCTACAACTCGGTCGACACAGCGATCCTCGAGCTGCTCTCCGAGCCGGTGGCCGCGCCGCAGGAGAAGGCCGAGCTGTTGTGGGACCTGAACAACCTCCTGGACGAGCTGCCGCCGCGTTGCCGCAAGCTCCTGCGGCTGCGCTACGGCCTCGGCTTCGACTCGGCCGAGGTCGCCGAGCAGATGGGCTATCACCCGTCCAGCGTCCGCAAGGTGGCGCGCCGCTGCATGGCCGCCCTCACCTTCCAGATGCTGAACCGCGGCTATACGACCCGGGCGGCAGAGCCCGCCGCCGCCGCCGCGGAGTCCGAAGACGAGTCCTAGGGCCGAGCCCTAGGGCTCCCCGCCCCGTCCCCCTTCCTCTCCAGAGCCCTTTCCGCACGGCGGCAGATGCCGCGCAGGATCGCCACGTCGTGGCTGGTGGGAGCCGCCCGCGCGGCCAGCCGGCGCAGGCCGCGCACCACCCCCGGGAACGTATCGTCGCGCTCGAAGCCGACCCGGCGCAGCACTCCGGTCAGATGGTCGAACAGGCCGTCGACCTCCGCGGTGGGAGCGGGCGGCTCGGCAGGCTCCAAGGGCGACAGGGCGGTCTCGCCGCTTGCCTGGAACAGCTCATAGGCGAGGATCAGCACCGTCTGGCTGAGGTTGAGCGTCGGCTGGACGGGCGAGCAGGGTACGGTGACCAGGATGCTCGCCAGCGCCAGCTCGTCGTTGGTGAGCCCGCCGACCTCGGGGCCGAAGAGCAGGGCCGTCGGAGTGTCCGGCGGGTCCTGGGCGAGCAGGCCGGGCAGCTCGCGCGGCGTCACCAGCGGCACGCCGGCCCGGCGGTCGCGCATGGAGGAGGTGGCGACCACCCGGCGGAAGGGGGCGAGCGCCTCGCGCAGGTCGGGCGCCCGGACGCAGCCGTCGAGGATAGGCCTGGCCCCGACCGCGAAGGCGAACCCGACCTTGCCGATCTCCGCCGCCGGCTCGACCAGGATCAGCCGCTCGAGCCCCATGTTCGCCATCGCCCGCGCCGCGGAGCCGACGTTGCCCTCTTCGCGGGGGCGTACCAGGATCACCGCAGTCTCTCTCACATCGTCCTCATCGTCCTCATCGTCCTCATCGCGGGGACTCTACCGCATCCGTTCCTTGACAGCTCCGCGGCGGCGGCGCTAGTTTCTCTTTGATGAAATCCCCGACGCGCGCCTACATCCTCTTCGCCGGCAGCGGCCCGATCCTGATCCTCTCGACCTACTCGGAGCTCACGGACGAGCGCCTGGTGAGCAAGCTCCGCTACAAGGGCATCGACAAGTTCATCGCCTACGAGGTGAACCTGGATGCCGTCCGGAGGCGCTACGAGCGCTCCTTCGACCCCATCAGCCAGGATCTCGAGGCCGAGGAGGACATGCGGGTGCTCGACTTCAACGGGCACCAGATCATGGCCAACTTCTCGCTGGAGGAGCTGGGCGAGCCGATCAAGTTCGCGGGATGAGGTCGTAGCCCAGCTCGGCGAAGAGCCGGCGGGTCGCCGGGATCGGCAGCCCCACGACGTTCGTGTAGTTCCCGAAGACCGCCTCGACGAACATCGCCCCCAGCCCCTGGACGGCGTACGAGCCGGCCTTGTCGAGCGGCTCCCCGGTCGTCACGTACCAGGCGATCTCCTCGTCGGTGAGGGGCGCCATCCGGACCTGGCTCGTCTCGACCGTGGAGGCGCGCCGGATGCTGCTCCGGTCCCGGGCCGGCTCGAACAGGGCCACGCCGGTGAGCACGGTATGGTCGCGGCCGGCGATCCGGCGCAGCATCCGGCGCGCCTCCGCGGGATCGCCCGGCTTGCCCAGCAGCTCGCCCTCGATCACCACAGTGGTGTCGGCGGCGAGGACCAGCTCGCCCGGGTGCGCCCGTGCCTCGGCCTTCTCGATCGCCAGCCGCAGCACGTAGTCGCCCGGGGCCTCGCCGTCGCGCGGCGACTCGTCGACGTCGGCGGCGCGCATGGTGAAGCGCAGCCCCAGCCCCGCGAGCAGCTCGCGGCGGCGGGGCGAGGCGGAGGCGAGGACCAGGGAGGGGGTGCCGGTCAGGGGGGTCAGGGGGGTCAGGGGTAGTATCCCCGCATGGTCTTGGCCTCCAGCCCGGGCTTCGCCATCTTCACCTCGACGGCGCGGAACTTCTCCTCGCGGCCGGCGTTCGAGGACTGGTAGGCCAGCAGGTACTGCGAGCGCAGCTCGGCCTCGACCTTCTCGTAGACGCCCTTGAGCTCGCGGGAGCCGCTGATGAAGAAGGAGCGGCCCCCGGTCTCTTCAGCCAGCCGCTCGAGCTTGATGCGGATGTCGGTCTCGTTGCTCTTGAGGTTGATGCCGACGGCATAAAGGGCCACCCCGCTGCGCCGCGCGTACTCGAGGACGTCGTCGAACTGGTACCGGCTCTTGGTGTCGGCGCCGTCGGAGAGCAGGATCACCGCGCGTTTCCCCCTGAGGCCGCCGAAGTAGTAGAGGGTGTAGATCAGCGAGTCGTAGAGGGCGGTCTCGCCCTCGGCCCGCAGCCCCGCGAGCCCCCCGGCCAGGATCTCCTGCTCGTTGGTGAAGCGGACGGCGAGGTTCGGCTGGTCCGAGAAGGTGACCACGGCGGCGCGGTCCTTGGGGGTGAGAACCGTCTCGAGGAAGCGCAGCCCCCCCTCGATCGCCTCGTTCAGCTCCTCCTGCATCGAGGCCGAGGTGTCGATCACGATGCCGGCGTAGATCGGCTGGTCGCGCACCAGCTCGAAGCGGCGGACCTCCTGCTCGACGCCGTCCTCCAGGACTTTGAAGTCCTCGCGCGTCAGGCCTTCGACCGGCCGGCCGCGGGGGTCGACCGCCGTGGTGAAGAGCTCGACGAACTGCACCTTCATCTGCTCGCCGAAGTCTCCGGGCATGTTGACCACGACCAGGTCCTCGGCCGAGTTGCCGTCGGCGAGATAGGCGACCGTACGCACGTAGGTCATCTCCTGCGGCCCCGGCGGCAGCAGGATCGGCTGGACGAACGGCGGCTGGTACAGGGTGGCGACCAGCGCGTCGTTCAGGTAGAGCTCGACCCGGTCCAGCGCCTCGCCCTCGGGCACGTCGACCTGCGCCTGGGCGCGCAGGCTCTCGCGGTAGGCCTTGCCCTGCTGCGGCTCGACCAGGCGGACGGAAAAGCGGTGCGGCCCGACGTTCAGCTGGACCTCGTCCTCGGCCAGCTCGCTGCCGTCGGCCGCCAGGGCGCGCGCCGTCACGCGGTGGAACCGCGGCTGGTCGCCCAGGCTCACCTCGACGCTGTACGGCGGCTTCCCCTTGGTGAGCACCGGTTTGCCGTTGAGCTCGAAGCGGACGCGGGCGATCCCCTCGCCGGTCGTCATGGCTTCCAGGCGCACCCTGCCGGTGAGCAGACCCGGGGGCGGGGGCAGGATGCGGACCGTGTTCTCGTCCGAGCCGACGTCGGCGTTGGCCTCGGCGAGCGCCGCGGCCGGAACGGTGGGCGCGGACGCCGGCGCGGCGGTCGCCTGCACGGAGGGGACCTCGACCTGGCGCTGCTCGCGGAAGAAGCTCTTGCCGGCGGTGTCCTCGATCTTGAGGACCAGGGTATAGACCCCCGGCCGCAGGTAGCGCTGGAAGACGATGGGCAAAGTGGCCGACGCCTCCTCCGGCCGGGCCGGAGTGGAGGGCAGGGTGAACCGGTAGCGGAAATGCTCGAACAGCTCGTCGCCGCGCAGCACCTCGCCGTCGATGATGAAGCTGTAGACGCCCTGATCCGCCAGCTTCTCGACGGCGGCCGCCTCGCGCGGCACGCTCACCAACCCCTGGAGAACGGTGCGGCTGCCGTAACGGGTAGGAAAGGAGAGGTCGAGGCGCGCCGGCAGCGGCCTGGCGCCCGCGGGCAGGTCGGTCGAGTAGGAGGTGAAGGTCGAGAGCCACTCCTCGCTCGGCCGGGGGACGACCTGGACCCTGGACTCGACCTGCGCCCAGTCGATCGCCTCGCCGATGCGCGCGGCGAGGTCCTCGCCGCGGGTGCAGACCTGCGCGATCGTCTCGTAGCCGATCCCCTGGGGGGCGTTCACCCTGGCCCCGAGCGCGAGCAGCGACTGGAGCCCCTCGCTGGGGTACCAGAGACGGTAGCCGCCGACGCCCTGGCCCTGGATGAAGACCAGGGAGAAGGGGTCGCGGATGCGGTCCGTGGCGGGGTAGCTCCAGATCTCGAGCGGCAACAGCAGATCGGTGCAACTCGCCTTGAAGACCTCCGGCGGCTCGCCGTTCAGCAGCAGCATGCGGGCGCGGTCGCCGGCGAGGCCGTTGAAGCGCTCGCGCGCCAGCCGCACCCGCTCCTCCCAGCGCTCCGCGAGCTCGTTGCGGGCGGTCT
The DNA here is from genome assembly GCA_046714475.1 of Thermoanaerobaculia bacterium. GTDB lineage: Bacteria > Acidobacteriota > Thermoanaerobaculia > Multivoradales > UBA5704 > DASPJI01. The sequence goes on along the minus strand of JBKKAU010000800.1, from coordinate 3,740 downwards.
TGGGGAAGGGGTCGCGGACCTCCCAGAAGCGGCGGATGAAGGCGTCGCGCTGGTAGGCGCGGCGCAGGGAGAGGAACGCTTCGCGCTCCTTGGGGCTGATCAGCGGCGCCACCTCGTCGAGCCAGGCGCGGTGCTTGGCGGAGAGCTCCGAGGCCGCGGTGGCCGGCGGCGCCGGGGCAGTCTCCCCGGGGGCCTCCTGGGGGGAGGCAGGCACCGCGGCGAGGGCTCCGCAGAGCAGGACGGAGGCGAGAAACAACCTCACGGATAGTAGCCCCGGATCGACTTGGCCTCGACGCCCGGCTGTGAGACCTTGAGGTCCACGGTCCGGAAGTCCGTCCCGGTGGTGTTCGTGGACTGATAGGCGATCAGGTACTTGGAGCGCAGCTCCTCCTCAATCGTCGAGTAGATGCCGCTGAGCTCGGTGGCGCCCTCCAGGAAGAAGGCGCGGCCGCCGGTCTCCTCGGAGAGCTTCGTCAGCTTCTTGCGGTCGACCTCGTCGCTCAGGCCGATGGCGTAGATGGTGACGCCGGCCCGGCGGGCATAGTCGACGGCGTCCTCATAGGTGAACCGGCTGCTCTCGTCCTTGCCGTCGGACACCAGCAGCAGGGCGCGCTGCCCCTTGATGCCGGTGAAGTAGTAGAGCGAGAAGATCACCGTGTCGTAGAGCGAGGTGCCGCGCTCGGCCTTCATGCCGGCGAGGCCGCCGGCCAGCGTCGTCTTGTTGTTGGTGAACTTCACGTTCAGGGTCGGCCGGTCGTTGAAGGTCACCAGGGCGGCGCGGTCCCGCGGCTCGACCGTCTCCTGGAAGAACTGCAGGGCCGCGTCGCGCGCCTTCTCCAGGCTGTCGGTCATCGAGGCCGAGACGTCGAGCGCCACGGCGGTGTGGATCGGCAGGTCGGTGACCCGCTCGAAGCGGACGATCTCCTGCTTGACCCCGTCTTCCACGACGGTGACGTCCTTCTGCTCCAGGCTCTGGACCGGGCGCCCGTTGCGGTCGACGGCCGAGGTGTAGAGCTCGACGAACTCGATCTCCAGCTCCTCGTAATCCGGATCGGGCGAGTTGATGAAGACGAGGTCCTCGGTCTGGTTGCCGTCCGGCATGTAGGCCACCGACCGGACGTAGCCGATGGGGTTCCCCTTGGGCAGCACGATCGGATGCACATAGGGAGGCTGGTAGAGCGTCGCCACCAGGGACTCGTTGAGGTAGAACTCGACGCGCGCGATCGACTCGCCGTCCGGCACGTCGGTCTCGGCGCGGGCGAGCAGGCTGCTCTGGTAGTGCTTGCCCTTCTGCGGCTCGACCAGGTTGACCCGGAACCTGTGACCGGCGGCGTTGACCATCAGCTCGTCGGTCGCCAGCTCGGCGCCGGCGGCGTCATAGGCCACGGCGGAGAGCTTGCGCGGCCGCGGCAGCTGCCCCATGTCCAGCTCGACGCTGAAAGGCGGCTTCTTCTTGGTCAGCACCGGCTTGCCGTCCATGGCGAACGTCACCTTGGCGATGTCGCCGGTGGTCAGGGTGTCGAAGCGCAGCATCCCGGTCTGGAGCTCGCCGCGCGGCGGGATGATCTTGAGCGTCGTCTCGCCGCGGCTGATGGCGGCGTTGGCCTCGGCCAGGATGCGGGCGCTCTCGATCTCCTCGGGGGTGGAAGGCGGCGGGAGAGGGGCCGAAGCGTCCATCTCCGGCACCGTCAAGGTGCGCTCGGCGCGGAAGACCTTCTGCGAGTTCAGGTCCTCGAGCTTCAGGACGACCTTGTACTCCCCCGGCCGCACGTAGCGCTGGAAGACCAGCGGCAGCTTGCCCCCTGCCGCCGCCGCCTCATTGGAGGGGGAGGCGGCGGGGAAGTCGAACTTGTACCGGAAGCTGTCGAAGAGCTCCCCGTTCTGGAGGATCTCGCCGTTCAAGGAGAAATTGTAGGAGCGGTGGTCGGCGAGCTGGGCCTGGCCGGCCGAGCTGGCGAGCACGCCCACCAGGGCCTGCAGCACCGTCCGGTTCTGATGGCGCCCGGGATAGGTGACGTCGAAGTCGGCCGTCAGCAGGGCGGCGCCTTCCGGCACGTCGGTCGAGTAGGACTCGAAGGTCGCGATCCACTCCCCCTTGGGCGGCTCGGGCTTGGACTCGAACCGCGCCTGGAGGATGGAGTAGCCCTGGACCCCCTGGCTCAGTACCCAGGCCATGGCGCGGGCGACCCGGTCGCCGTCCGGGCAGCCGTCGCGGACCTGGGAGAGGCTGCGGTTCGAGCCGGCCCCGGGGGTGGCCATGGACGCCGAGTTGTCCTGGAACAGGGCGCCCAGCCCCTCGGCCGGGTTCCAGAGCTGGTACGGCCCGGCGCCCCAGCGTCGGTAGAAGATCGCCAGGAACTCGCCGCGCACCTTGTCGCTGCGTTGGTAGAACCAGACCTCCATCGGCACCAGCAGGGTGCAGCGCGGCTCGAGGAGCATGTCAGGGGCGCCGTTCAACAGGAACATCCGGGCGCGCTGCTCCTTAAAGTCGCCGTAGCGCGTCTTGACTTCCTGGAGGTTGGCCTCCCAGCGGTCGTGGAACTCGTTGCGGGTGGTCCCCATGTAGGCGTCGCGCACCTCCCAGAAGCGCTTGATGAAGGCGTCCCTCTGGTAGTCCTTCTCCAGCGCCAGGAAGGTGACGAGCTCCTCGTCGCTGATCAGCACGTCCACCTCGGTGAGCCAGGCCTGGTACTTCGGGTCCAGCTTCTCGCTGGCCGCCTTGATCTCCTTGCGGCTCAGCTTTTTTTCCTGTTTTTCAGCGAACGCTGGAGCGGTGGGGAGGACGGAGAGGACGGTCGCGAGGACGAGGAGGAGGGGGAGAGCACGGAGCGCCGTCCTCCCGAAGGGACGCCCCTGTGGCCTTCTGAGTTCGCGCATCACTTACCTTTCCACGACGACAACCACGGTAACCCTCAAAGGTAACGCCCCGTGGACCGAGGCCATTCCGGTCCGGGACGCCATGGATACACAGGCTACAATACCTCTCCGTATGCAGGCCGTGTACCTGGACCACAACGCCACCACGCCGCTCGATCCCCGGGTGCGGGAGGCCATGCTCCCCTGGCTCGGAGAGCGGTGGGGGAACCCCTCGTCGCTCCACCGTTTCGGACAGGCGGCGCGCAATGCCGTCGAGGAGGCGCGCGAGAAGGTCGCGGCCCTGCTGGGAGCGCGTCCCCCGGAGGTGGTCTTCACCGCCTCGGGGACCGAAGCCAACAACGCGGTGCTCTTCGGAATCGCGGCCCGGGCCGGACATCGCGGTCCTCAGGGCGGTCACCTGGTGATCTCGGCGTTCGAGCATCCGTCGATCCGCGAAGCCGCGGCGCGGCTGGAGCGCGAGGGGATGGAGGTGACGCGGGTGAGGCCCGCCGCGGACGGCGTGGTCCCGGCCGCGGCGGTGACCGCCGCCCTGCGGCCCGACACCCGCCTGGTCTGCCTGATGCTCGCCAACAACGAGCTCGGGACGCTGCAGCCGGTCGCCGAGGTGGCCGCGGCCTGCCGCGAGCGGGGCATCCCGGTACTGTGCGACGCGGTGCAGGCGATCGGCAAGGTCCCGGTCGACGCTCCGGCGCTCGGGGTGGACTACCTCACCCTGGGCGGTCACAAGTTCCACGGCCCGCTCGGGGCCGCGGCGTTGCGGGTCGCCAAGGGGGCGGAGCTGCCCGGGCTGCTGGTCGGCGGCAGCCAGGAGCGCCGCCGCCGCGCGAGCACGGAGAACTTGCCGGCGCTCGTCGGCCTGGGAG
>JBKKAU010000799.1:0-14126 GCA_046714475.1 Thermoanaerobaculia bacterium | reverse complement strand
CGCTAACCAGTTCGGTGCTGGAGCTGGCGGCGTCGCTGCCTCGTGTAACGGTGCCTGCGGGCCAGACGGCCGCGACGTTTACGGTCGCGACGAATCCCGGGTACCGCCGTTACAGTCTGCTGGCCTTCACCGTCAGCATCTGCGCCTCCGCGAATGGCACCACGCGAAGCACCACGCTCACCGTGACTGCGCAGAGCCCGCCGCCGGACTTCAACAGCGGCTCACAGGCCGGCTCCAACACGCAGTGGGAAGGCTGGATGTGCGGCGGCATCGCGCCGATTGGCGGCTACCCGGACATCCTCTACGACTGTTCGCCGGCGACAGGCACCGGGTTCGGCAGTTGCACCTTCCGGGAGGAGTGTCCTCTCGGCTGCCGGCGTGTTCCGCCGAACGGCAGCCTGTTCACCGATGCGTGTGCTTCCGCGGCTCCGGCTCCTGTCGTGCTCAGCCGCAATTACGTCGTGGGCGGTGACCGCGTGTCCGCCAGCATCGTCGCTGAGGCGCCGGCAGGCAACGGCCCGGCGCAGGAGACGGCCGTGCCACGCGTCATCGATCCGAACTTCAACTCGGCGCGCTTCCCTCAGAACGACGTCGTGTTTCCGACGGGCACCACGAGCGTGCAATTCAATGTGGCGACCTCCTATGTGCCGGCGATTCAGTTCGTCGAAGTCGGCGGTTTCTGGTTCAACGACGCGATCCCACCGCTGCTGATCACGAATGGACGCGGTGGAAGTGCGTGGCTCGTCGTCCTGCCGACCGACGTGCCGCCACCCGTGGCGCTGCCCACACTGGGGAACTTCAGAATCACCGGCAGCGACCCTGTCACCGGCGGGCAACAGACGATCGGGCAGATCGACTTGAGCGGCCTATCGCGGGCGGGCGGACCGACGATTACGCTCACCAGCAGTCACCCGGACATCGTTCCATCAATGACCGCCACGGCGCCCGCGAACGATCAGCTATTTGGCTTCCAGGTGTTCATCAACACGAATGCTCCGGCCGCAGACACTGACGTGACCATCACCGTGTCGGACGGCCGCTACAGCTTCAGCGATACGCTGCGGGTGCTGGTTCCACCGCCGCCGCCGGTGCTCGCCGACCTGTCGGTAAACCCCACCAGCGTCGTCGGTGGCAACGCATCGATGGGAACGGTCGTCTTGAGCGCCACGCAGGCCAGCCCCACAGTGGTTCAGGTGTCCATTATCGACACTGCGCCGGCAACCCTGCCCTCGAACAATCCACCGTGCCCGCCGTCGACACGGTGTCACAACGTGACCGTGCCGGCCGGCGCCACCAGCGCTTCCTTTACGATTTCGACTTCGCCGGTGTCATGGCAGTTCAACCTGAACGTCAACGCAACCCTGGCCGGCAGCCCTGGCCGGGACGCACTCCTGCTGATCACGCCCAACCCGAATCCGACGCTGTCTTCGTTGTCGCTCACTCCGGCGACGGTGGCGGGCGGCAATCCCTCGACCGGGACGGTGGTCCTGAGTGCCGCGGCACCGGCCGGCGGCGCGTTGGTCACGCTGACGAGCAGCCATCCGAGCATTGCGACCGTCCCGGCCAGCGTCACCGTGCCGGCAGGCGCGACGAGCGCGAACTTCTCCGTCACGACCGCCGTGGTCGCAACCGACACGATCCCGACGATTACCGCCGTATACAACGACACTGGCCGGACGGCCGAACTCAGGGTCACCGCGGCGGGCGGTGGTGCGCCGGGATTCCTGAGCCCGACCGCGAACGCCCCCGAAAGCGGCGGTGACGGGAACGGGTTCGAGTCCGGTGCGGTGAACGCGCACACGCCCGACGGTGCGGTCGCCAGCGACATCAACAGCGGGAGCGGCAACAACACGTCCTGCACCAGCAGCGGGAAAGATCGGCATCGCTTCTACAACTTCGGATTCGTGATTCCGAGCGGTACATCGATTGGGGGCATCGAGGTACGGCTTGACGCGCGCGCCGACAACTCGTCGGGATCGCCGAAGATGTGCGTGCAGCTCTCGTGGGACGGCGGCAACACGTGGACGGCGGCAAAGTCGACGGCGACGTTAGGGACGAGTCTCACCGCGTTCACGCTCGGCGGCGCCAGCGATACGTGGGGCCGCACATGGACGGCGACAAACCTCGCGAATGCGAGCTTCCGGCTCCGCGTGATCAACGTGGCGAGCTCCACGTCCCGTGATTTCTTCCTGGACAGGGTCGGCGTGCGTGTGCACACCGCAGGGGTGAAGTAGGTGCTGCGGAAGAGATGCCCTGCTTTGAGAGGCCCGCTCCCGCCGGACCGCCAGGTCGCGATGGTGCGGGTGACCTTTAAGGATGCGGTCGAGCTCGCGGGCCGAGAGGCCGAGCCTCTCGAAGGCGGAGTCCAGGAGGTTGCGGCCGGGCGGGTCGAGAACGCAGAAGCGCCGCAGCGCCTCGGTCCCATGGTGGCATTGACCGGCGTCGTGGCGGCCGGGCCGAAGCGGTCGAGTTGGATGGCCTGGGCGGCGGCGATGCGCGAAAGTCGGGCGCGGTAGCGCTCGACGAGCGGCGGTGGGCAGCGATACTCGTGTCGGGCGTCCTGCGCGGTAGCGCGCCACGCCTACAGCGACCCTCCTCTTCGGAGCCTGTACACGTCGCCATCAGGAGGGCTCCTCCTAGGGAGATGGTTGCTTCCGATAACCTTCCCTGTCTTTGTGGGAAGCAAACTGGGGAGAAGGTGAACGGCGTTCGCGCATACGACGGGTCTCTGGAGGCGGGCCATGCGGCGGCGGAGCAGTGCCCGCCGCCCGGCGCCGCGCGACCAACCAGCTGTGGAGTCGAACCCGTCTAAGGCCCACCTTATCGTGTCGGAAACCGACCCGAAGGCCACGGACCGTACCGCGAAGGCGGCCGCACGAGAGGAAGACATGCCTACCGCTTCCCTTTCCTCCCTCGGCACCGCTGCTCTCCTCTTGCTGGCAACGCCTAGCTTGGCAGACAGTCCTCCGCGGAACGTGGGCGGCTACGTGCTCACCCAGTTCAATCTGCCTGGCTTCACCCACGCCACAGCCACCGGCATCAGCCACGGAAAGATCGTCGGCTACGCTTCGAACACCCAAGAGCAGTCAGGCGTTTATGCCGCGCATGCCTTCCTGTGGGAGCCCGCGAGCAACACCTTCCGCGACCTGCACCCACTGCAACCGTTCCCGTGCCGAGGCCCCAGCGGGCGGGCATCCTGTGTTCCCATCCAGTCGTATGCGGTCGGTGTCGATGGAGACCGGATACTCCTCAAAGTAGTGGTGGACGTCCATTATGATACGTACGTCGACGAAGACCGTGATCACGCGGTTCTCCTCACCGCGACCGGCCTTCGTGCCATTAATCCGGCCGGCTTCTTCGATACGAACTTCGGAGGTATCTTTCCCAGCGGAACCACCGCCGGCCGCGGCATGCAGGTGGGTCACAGCGAAAGCCCGGAGCGGCGGGCGTTGCTCTGGCTCGGCAGCCCGGATGCGGTCGTCGACTTGCACCCCGCCGGCGCTCAGTTTTCGGCCGCGTTCAGCACCGACGGATGGCAGCAGGTCGGCCTCATCTATACGGACAGCTACCATGCTGCCCTCTGGACCTGGACCGGGACCATGGCGATCTTCAGCAATCTGCATCCTGCCGGCTTCGTCGACTCGGAGGCCTACGGCGTCAGGAGCGGGCAGCAAGTCGGAGGAGGCCTGACTTCCTCGAACCAGTCGGTTGCCCTGCTCTGGCACGGCACGGCCACGAGCGTGATCAATCTTGGTCCCGGTTTCGCGATCGCGACCAACGGAGTGCAGCAAGCAGGGGTCAGGAACGATCATGCGACGGTGTGGTCCTCCACGGCCACGAGCGCTCGTGACCTGCATCACGCGGACTTCGTCTCCTCCGGTGTATATGCGATCGATACCAACGGCGACCTCGCCGGATATGGGATCGACGCGACGGGTCTTCGTGCCCTCTACTGGCGCCGGCTCTGCCCCGGAGACGAGGATCCCAGTTGCTGCGCGGATGCCGACGGAGATGCTCTCTGCGACGGCTGGGAGACTCCTGGGGGCGGCGTCTACGGCGGCCGCCCTCCGGATGGTGCACCCGACCTCGATCTCGCGGCCCTGGGCGCGAGCCCGGACCACAAGGACGTGTTCGTCGAGATCGACTTCATGCCGGGCCAGAAGCCGGACCCGCGAGCCATCGCTGCTGTCAAGCAGGCCTTCGAGCGGGCACCTGTCGGCAACCCCGATGGCACCTCCGGGATCAGGCTGCACATTAACCTCGACGAGGCCGAAACCGTGAACGAGATAAGGTCGCTCCGCTTCAAGCATCCCGGGCCCGGGTCCCTCGATGACTTCAACGACCTCAAGAACAGCTACTTCGGTACGACCAGCAGTCGATGCCTGACTTGCGGCAAGGCCCAGGAGGCTCGACGCCGGGTGTTCCGCTACGCCATCTTCGGCCACTCGCACGTCGACTCGGTCGGCGCTGGCAAGGTATCCGGCCAAGCCGAGACCGGCGGAAACGACTTCGTGGTCACCCTGGGAGATTGGCCCCGGCCAGTATTCGAGGAGAGTGCCGTGGACTGTTCGCCCGGGGAGAGCGCTGAGGCGTGTGGGCGCAGGAATTCCCAGGCCGCCGTCTTCATGCATGAGCTCGGCCACACCCTCGGTCTCGAGCACGGCGGCTTCGAGCCGGTCAACTGCAAGCCCAACTACTTCAGCGTCATGAGCTACTCCCTCACCCTTCCGGTATGGAACAAGGCCAGAGGGCTCGACTTTTCGCGCCAGGCTGCCCCGCCCCTCGACGAGAATGGCCTTCGCGAGGACACAGGAGTCGGCGAGCCACCGCCCTACGCCTTCGGGTCCCGAGTTCTCTGGGGACTCGATGGCATGCCCCATACCGAGATCACCGACACCGGCGGTCCCCTCGACTGGAATGGAAACGGCCAGACCGATCCTGACCTCCTTCCTCCCCGGGACATCAACCGTATCGATGTTGCCGGATGTGGAGCGGGGCCGGGTGTCGTTTCCCCTTTTAGCGAGCTACAGGGAGCTGCCGACTGGTCGAACCTGGTGTTCGACTTTCGAATGTCCCAGGACTATCTGGACGGACCGCGGAGCACCGTACCGAACGAGCCCGAGCTCACCGCGGCAGAGGTCTCGGCGGTGGCCCAAGTCGTCGATTCGGATGGCGACGGCCTATCCAACGCCGACGACAACTGCTCCCTGATCGGGAATCTCGACCAGAGAGATCAGGACGGAGACGGCATCGGAGATCCCTGCGACCCTGATACTCCCGACGCGGCCGCGAGCTTCTACACCCTGGCGCCGTGCCGGCTCATAGATACGCGAGATGACGCGCAAGGAGGACCTGCGCTCGCCGCGGCGGCCAGGACCGTATTTCCCCTCGCGGGAGAGTGCGGCATTCCCTTTGGAGCCAAGGCGCTGTCGGTCAATGTGACGGTCACCGCGCCCGCTACGCCGGGGCATCTGCGGATCTTCCCCGCCGACACCGAGGCGCCGCTGGTCAGCACGATCAATTTCAGAGCTGACCAGACCCGTGCCAACAATGCAATCCTCCAACTCAGTCGAGGCGAGCGGGGCGCCGTGACCGTCCAGAACGACTCCGCCGGGAGGGTGCATTTGATCCTGGACGTCAACGGCTATTTCCGCTAGCAAGGGGGATGGCTCGGCCCCTCGCGGGAGAGGGCGGCATTTTCTTCGGAGCCACGGCACCTACTTGTCCTCGTCCATCCGTGTCCCTCAGGTCGCAGCGCGCTCCGGCCGTCCGGACTATCGGGCCCAGCCCACGGGCTTGGGGGACCTCCTCCCGAAAGCTTCCGGGACCAGGGGCGAGCCTGCGGTCAGCTTTTTAGTGCTAGCCCAGGGCGGCTTGGCTGGGCTCGCGGCCCGCTCCCGGGCGGCGGCCGCCGCCCTGTGGCTTCCGATAACCGCCCTTTCTTTATGGGAAGTAAACGGGGAAGCGAACGGCGTTCGCGCCGCCGGCGCAGTGACCCGCCGCCTATGACCCAGGTCCCGCTGGCGCGGTCTCCTTCGCCAGCACAAGCTTCGTTCCCTGCTTCTCAGCCGCGCCCCCCTGCCTCCTGCGACTCGCTTTTCCGCATTTGGGCACCTTCAAGGTTATGGGGAGTTCACGGCTGCTGCGCGGGAGGAGCTTCTTGCCCAAACCTTCTCCAGGAGCGAGGCAACGTCCGGCGGCCCCTACGGGCCAGATGTAACACGTGCGCAAAGGAGGTTGAGCATGGAAAAGACGACGGAGTCGATCGCTGCTGTTTCTTCTAGTCCTGGTCGGCATAAGTCTCACCGTGGTCGCAGAAAGCAGCAGCGAGGATGGATTGGTCTGTCACGACTTGAACTGCGAGGTGAGCTGTGACTGCAATTGGTGCGTTTGCTCCGGCACCGAAAGTGAATGCGAGGCAGCTTGCGAGGCTTGTTTTGAGGCTGAACCTTGGTGGCCGCAGCAATGCATTAGCATCGAATAAATATTTCGCTTTAGTTTTACAGCCTGGAGTGCTCGCCGGGGCAGCGCGCCCGCGAGGTGGGCCGCACGCGCGGCTGCGTAGGCCTTCTCCGTTTCATTTCCCGGACTTGACGTTTCGGGAGGCTCCGTTGTAAACGGGACAGGAGACGAACGGCCTGCCGCCGAGCACCAGGTAGTCGAAGAGCATGCGCACGGCCGCGAGGTGCTGTTTGACCGTAGCCGGATCACCGGCGCGCCAGGTTCTCGACCCAGGCGGCCAAGCGTTCGCGCCGCCCGTGTCCACCCGTTCATCGCCAGGGTCGGCGCCAAGTGCGGATCCGGCCGACTTGGCGAGGCAGCGCGCCGGCGCGGGTTCGTCCGAGCGGGCGCGGGTCTGGGCGCCCCAAGCACCGAGGGCGCCCGCTCGACTAGATCCCGAAGCGCTCGCTCCTTACTGGACTTTAACGATCGCAAACTAGGTTACAGCCATACGGCTCAGCGCAGTGCTGACAGCCGTCGGCTGCGTGGCATACCGGGCAGCACGAAACCCACCCCTGATCGTATTTGTCTGACGTAAGGGTACCGGGCAAGAAATTCGAGGTGCCGGGAAGCGGAGTGTCAGGAGTCAGGTCGCCGTTGGTGTCAACTACTACGGTCCCCGTCGCCCTCGCACCGCCCTCCGTGAAGCTCCATGGCAGGGACAGGGGCGGGAAGGTGAAGCTGCCCGTGAGCTCCAGTGGCCGCGCGGCCTTGTTCCTCGCGGGCTTCACGGGAATAAAGGTCATGCGCGCGTTGACCGCAAGAGGAGCTACGAAGCTGCCGCCGCCTTCCTGCGTGCGGTGGATGCTCATCGTCGTCACCCGCTGCGGGCCGCCGAGGGAGACATGAACGTGGAAGGCCCCGCAGGAGGTGCGAATAGGCGCCATGCTCACCAGCGACAAAGCCCGGAACTGGATGCGCGTCACGGCGGTGCCCTTCGCATCGAAGACGGCGTCGTCGAGCCGCTCGACGACTGTGTCGCCTCCAACGAGTTGCCCCTGGGTCTCGGTCGCGAGGGGCAGGCCCTTCAACGCCAGACGGCCGGTGAAGGCCTTGGAGCCCTTGCAGAAGAAGCCCGCGGGTATCGGGGTTTGGGAAAAGCTGTAATAGGTCGTGCCATCCGCCGGGGTGGTGAAGACGTCGATGCCGCGCTGGATCACGGGATCGGCGGCTAGAGGAGAGAGACCGAGCAGGAGCGAGATGACGAGCACTGCGAACGCATTTCTCTTTCTCACGCAAAACTCCTTGTCCCGAAGGACGGTAGATACCGCAAGCACCCAGCTCCGCGATGCGGCGGTCTCACATGATCTTTTAAGCGGGTACCAGTAGAGGTTCCTACCCTCTCTCTGGCAAGGCCAGTCGGCAGGTTCTCTTCATGACCAAGCCGCCGACATCGGCGGCATCTACGTATAAATGGTGTTCGCGAAGAGACGAAACGAGCCGGTGGCCAGGCGCTGGGCGCGGCTTCGAGACTACCCGCCTGGAGCGCCGTGGTCGCGTAGCGTGGGAGAGGAAAGGTGGCGCTGGAGACCAAGGGCAGACCGGCGTGAGGCAGCGGCGGATCTCGTCGGCGCTTGCTCGCCGCGCGAGCGCTGAGAAGCAGAGATTGAGTCATTGAACCCCGAGGGGGCGACACCGATCTGCGAGCGGGTGTCACCCCCTCCTGCTGGTTTCTCGCCTCAATAGGGCGCGGCTCATCGCGCTCACCGGATAGGGGCAGGCCGTATAGAGGGCGCGGTAGTGCCCCTCAGCCCATAAACCCCAAATCCCGCGTCGCAAACCGCCCGAGGTTCGGCAGCACGAGCGGCAGGTCGCTGTCCGCCACCCCGAACCAGCGGGCGAGGGTGGCGGCGTACTCGTCCACCGAGGTGGTCGGGATCCAGCGCCCTTCGCCGGCGTCGTTCGGCCCGTCGACGGCGAGGATTGGAAGCTGGCCGTAGAAGCGGCCGCCGCGCACCGCGCCGCCGAGAACGAAGTGGTGGCTGCCCCAGCCGTGGTCGGAGCCGTCGCCGTTCGAGACGTAGGTGCGGCCGAAGTCGGAGGCGGTGAAGGCGGTCACCGAATCGGCGACTCCCAACTCGGTCATCGCGGCGTCGAAGGCGGCCAAGGCGCCGTCGAGCTCGGTGAGCAGGTCGGCGTGGGTGCCGTCGAGGGCGCTCGTCCCGATCTGGCCGCCGTGCGTGTCGTAGCCCTGGGCGGCGCAGAAGAAGACCTGCCGGCGCAGCCCCAGCGCCTCGCGCACCGCGACCAGCCGCGCGACCATCTGGAGCTGCTGTCCGAGGTCGGTCGCCGGGAACGGGGTGGCGAGCGCCGGCGCCCCGGCCAGCGCGCCCGAGAGCAGCTCCTGGTTGTCGAGGGCACGGTCGAAGATGCCGTTGTAGCCGCGCTCGAAAAGGTTGCCATAGCTGCGCGCGAGCAGGCTGCGGATGGCGTTCGACGAGGCGTCGGCGCCCTGGCTCGCGGGGACGTAGGAGGTCAGGCCCACCGGCCCCTCCGGCGACACCTGGTATTGGGTCACGACGTTGCCGACCTGGAAGGTGTTGGTGCCCGCCACCGAGATGGACATCGAGATGCGGGCGTTCTCGTTGAGCGCCTGCAGCAGGTCCGCCGTGCGCCCGCCCCAGCCGGTGCGCGCCGGCTGGTCGGGGAGCGAGGTCTGCCAGTGCACGGTCTGGTCGCTGTGCGAGAAGAGCTGGGGCGGTACCGCCACGCTGCGGGCGAGGAATTCCTCGCGGGTGAGCGGCGCCACCAGCGGCCCGACGTTGGCGACCAGCGCGGCCCGGCCGGCGTTGAACAGGCTCCGGACTCCCGGGAGGCTGGGGTGGAGGCCCCAGTCCCGCGAATCGCCCGCCTGCCGCTCGAGCGACGTCAGCGGCAGCAACGAGCTCTGCGGCAGCGCCAGGGCGGCGCGCGCCGCGGCGTACTGCGCATAGTCGGTGGTGAGGGTCGGCACGACGAGGTTGTTGCCGTCGTTGCCGCCGTACAGGAAGACGCAGACGAGGCTCTTCGAGTCGGTGAGCGGTGACGCGGCGGCGATGCGCCGCAGGTCGAAGAGGGTGTTGGCCGCGGCGGTCATGCCCACGGCGGCGCAGGCGGACTGGCGGAGGAACTGACGGCGCGTCCAGCGGCGGGTCTCGGTCATCTTCCACCTCCTACTTCTGCACCACGGACTCGGGAGCGAGGCTCGCGAGCCACAGGAGCGTGAGCACACGTTGATCGGACGGGCGCGGGAAATCAGGATCGGCGAGGGCGGTGCGCAGGGTGGCCCGCGTCGCGTCGGACATCGCGCCGGCAAAAAACAGCAGGTCGACGCGGTCGAGCAGAGCCTCGTCGGTCGGCGCCTGCGGCGGCTGGAACGGCGTCAGGTTGAACCGGAGCGGTCCGTTCCGTCCCGCCGCGCCGAGCACCGCAAGGAAGTAGTTGGCGGTGCCGACGACCGTCGTCTCGGTGGCGATCTGAAACTCCGGCGAGACGAGGCCCGCCTGCGCGACCTCGCCCGGCAGCGCGAAAGTGGGCTCGAAGAAGTTGAACACCGTCGGCGCGCGCAACGGGACCTGTCCCAGGGTGAGGCCTTGCCGGTCGAGCTGCGGGAGGCGCCAACGCCCGTTGCGCGGCTCGGCGTCGAGCGTGCGCAGCAGGCCCACGAGGCGTACCACCGGCTCGCGCAGGTGCCCCTGGTCCGGCCGCGTCACGAGCTGCGGCGCCCGCGCTTCGTAGTCGAGCAGGACGGCGCGCAGGACCGTCCGGAGGTCGCCCCGGACCCCGGTCCCGTTGTCGGCGAACGCCTGCCCGCAGCGGTAGACGTACGCCGGGCTGGGATTGCCGGTCACCAGCCGTTGGATCAGGAAGCGGCACACAAAGGGGCCGACGTTGGGGTGGCGGAAGACGACGTCGAGCGCCTGTTCCAGGTCCGTTTGCGCGCTCTGCCCGGCCGTCAGGACGGCGCCGCCGAGGAGCCGCTTCTCGCCAGTGTCGTGATACGACTCCCAGGACTCCATGGGGATCCGGAAGTTGCGCTGCGGGCGGAAGAAGCGCCGCGGGTCGCGCTGGTTCTGTCCGCCGAGCGTCCAGCCGGTGAAGGCGCGCGCGAAGGCCTCCACAACGTCCTGGTCGTAGGTCGGGATCGGCTGGTTGTCGGCGTCCAGGCGCAGCGTGCCGTCGGGATGGAGCTCGTAGAGGCCGATGGAGAAGAGCTGCAGGATCTCTCGCGCGTAGTTCTCGTTGGGGTTGCGCCCGAGCTCGGGGAGCGCCTTGCTGCTCCCCGCCATGTCGAGGTAGAACCCCATGGTGGGGCTGAGCGTCACCGCCTCGAGCAACTCGCGGAAGTTGCCGAAGGCGTGCTGCGCCAGCAGGTCGAGGTACGCCGCCAGGCTGTCCGGGTTGTTGCGCAATTCGGCGTCGACGTCGGAGACGACGAACAGCTCGGAGAGCGCGAAGGCGACGCGCTGGCGGAGCTGGTCGGGCCCTTCGACAGCCTGGCTGAAGAAAGACTCCCGTACCAGCCCCGGCGTGGGCCGCTCGACCCCTGCCGCCAGCCGGTCGTAGGCCGCGAGATGGGAGGCTGCGGGCATCGCGAGCTGCTCGTCGAGCCAGCGCGCGAAGCCTTTCTGCTGGAGGGCCTCGACTTCACCCGGCCGCGGTCCGTAGGTCGCCTGGAGAAGGAAACGGGCGGCGTCCTCCTGGCTCGGCGGCCCCGTGGGGAGAGCCGGCGGTGGGGGCGGCGCCGTGAAGGCCTGGCTGCCGCTCGCCTGGCGGAAGAAGCCCTTGATCTCACCCGCCGGATACGCCGCGGTATGGAGGTTGAGGTAGCACTCCCCGCCGCGCAGCGCGGCGAGGATCTCCGCCCGGTCGAAGGTGCCGGCCGGCTCGATCCGCCAGACCCGCGAGCCGTCGGCCTGCGCCGGAGTCGTGTCGATGTCGAAGAGGATGGCGCCGTCGGCGGCGTGGATGTGCTGGCTGGTGATCGGGCCGGTGAGGCCGGAGAAGGAGAAACGCAGGATTGCGGCGGTCTGGTCCTGCGTCAGGGTCAGCGTCGAAGAGCCTGAGCCGCCGGTCGTGGCGCCGCTCTGCGGCGTGAGCGTGGTGAGGAAGAGCGTGCCGCCGGCCTCCGAGGGAGGGGGCGGCGGCGGTGCCGCAGTGATGGTGTAGACGCCGGAGGCGACGGCGCTCGCCTTGAGGCCCTTCTTGTAGGCGAACGCCTTGAGCGTCGTCGTGGCGGTGAGCTGGATCGGTCCCTGGTAGACGGGGCTCGTCTTGCGCGACGGGCTGGAGCCATCGGTCGTGTAGTAGATCATCGCGCCGGCCGTGGCGGTGGCGAGGGCGACCGCGACCGACCCCCGGTGCGTCCCCGGCGGGGGAGAGAAGGCCGGAGCCGCGACCGTTCCGTCTGGGGGGTGAGAGTGGCCGTCGTGCGCCCATCCCGGCACCGCCAACCCGAGCAGACACGCCAGCATCGCTACGACTCGCCATCGCATGGTGCGCCTCCGATCTCGCTGCACCGATCCGGGTGCGGCTGGGGGTGAAACAGTCGACGCGGCGGTTTCCTGCGGGTGCCTACTTGCGACGCGCCCAGTAACCGGGGCGCCGGCGGTGATGCGCTATGGCGATGACCCGAAGCTCGTCGGCGGTCATCTGGTAGATGACGCTGTAGGGGAATCTGCGAAGGAGATAGCGTCGCCTGGTGCCGCGAAATAGGGCTCCAGCCTCCGGATTGTCCCGGATTAAGTTTACAGCGCGCTCGAACTCTACGACGAAAGCAAACCCAAGATCCGCATTGGCGCTTGCCGCATAAAAAGCTGCGGCATCCCGTAGCTCTGCCAGCGCGGGCGCAACGATGACCAGCTTCACTTTAAGGCCGAACGGACTTGAGCGAGAGCTTCATCAATGGGAATGACCGGAATCGCGCCGCTTTCGACGTCAGCGATTCGACGCTCCACCTCCGCCGCCCATGCGTCCTCGATCTCTGTCTCCTCATCAAGGCTCGCCAGTAAACGCTGCGCAAGCGCAGCGCGTTCGCCCGGTGTGAGCTTCAAGGCCTCCGCCTCCAGAAGTTCCAACTGAGTTTCCATGGCCGTACCTCCTTACTCCCGACAGGCTCTCATTATAGGTGACAGTGTAGACACCGGAGGTGACGGCGGCTGATCGGCCCCCTGTGCTACCCTAACCCCCAAGGAGGATTGCCATGAAGAAGAAGGAACTGCGGACCCCCAAACTCTCCCTGAACCGGGAGACGCTACGTCAGCTCCACGACTCCACCCTGGCGGAGGCCGCCGGAGCTGGCTGGACCCACTTCGCCGGCTGCACAGGGTACAGCTACTGCACCCCGTGTATCGACCCGCAAGACTAGGCCTGGGTCCGAGCCGTCCTCTAAAATGAAAAGGGGGGACCGATCTCTCGGTCCCCCCTACAGCTATTCGATCCGTTCCAGCCTAGTACCGGTACCAGTCCGTCTTGTACGGCCCTTCCTTGTCCACGCCGATGTACTTGGCCTGGTCGTCGCGGAGCTCGGTGAGCTTGGCGTTCAAGGTGGTGAGCTGGAGGCGCGCCACCCTTTCGTCGAGTTGCTTGGGCAGGGTGTAGACGCCCACCTTGTACTCGCCCTTCTTCGTCCAGAGCTCGATCTGAGCGAGGACCTGGTTGGCAAAGGAAGAGCTCATCACGTAGCTGGGGTGCCCGGTGCCGCAGCCGAGGTTCACGAGACGGCCCTTGGCGAGGAGGATGATGCGCTTGCCGTCGGGGAAGATCACGTGGTCCACCTGCGGCTTGATCTCCTCCCACTGGTACTTCTCCAGGCCGGCGACGTCGATCTCGCTGTCGAAGTGGCCGATGTTGCAGACGATGGCGTTGTGCTTCATCCGCCGCATGTGATCGTGGGTGATCACGTGAAAGTTGCCCGTGGCGGTGACGAAGATGTCCGCCTTGTCGCAGGCATCGTCCATGGTGACGACGCGGTAGCCTTCCATCGCCGCCTGGAGGGCGCAGATGGGATCGATTTCGGTGATCCACACCTGGGCGCTCAGGGCGCGCAGGGCCTGGGCGCTGCCCTTGCCCACGTCGCCGTAGCCGCAGACGACCGCGATCTTGCCGGCCACCATCACGTCCGTGGCGCGCTTGATGGCGTCCACCAGCGACTCGCGGCAGCCATAGAGGTTGTCGAACTTGCTCTTGGTGACGCTGTCGTTGACGTTGATGGCCGGGAACATCAGATCGCCCTTCTTGGCCATCTCGTAGAGACGGTGGACGCCCGTGGTGGTCTCCTCGGTGACGCCCTGAATCGCCGCCAGCTGCTTCTTGTACCAGCCGGGCTGGGTGGCGTTGCGCATGTTGATGGCGGCGAAGAGCACCCGCTCCTCCTCGCTGGTCGGGTTGGCCAGCACGGACGGATCGTCCTCCGCCTTGGCGCCCAGGTGGACGAGCAGCGTAGCGTCGCCCCCGTCGTCCAGGATCATGTTGGGAGCGCCCTCGGGGAACTCGAAGATCTTGTGCGTGAACTCCCAATACTCCGTCAGGCTCTCGCCCTTGTAGGCGAAGACCGGGGTCTCCGCGGCGGCGACCGCGGCGGCCGCATGGTCCTGGGTGGAGAAAATGTTGCACGAGGCCCAGCGGATCTCGGCGCCGAGCGTCTC
>JBKKAU010000798.1:0-1580 GCA_046714475.1 Thermoanaerobaculia bacterium | reverse complement strand
GGCGCCGGTCCTGCTCCCCGTCCAGGACTACATCCCCAAGACGCACCGCGCCGCGGTCGTCGCCTACAACTTCGAGCCGCGGCCGCTCGCCGCGCTCTGGGGCGACCTCCAGGACCCGGAGGTCCGGGAGGGTTGGCGGCGACGGTCGGTCGAGCGGCTGCTGCCGGTCGCGGCGCCGCGGGCGTTCGGGGACTTCCAGCTCTACTGGGGAGGAGACAACCTGATCGAGGACGCGAGCGGTTTCGCCGGCACCGGCGCGCTGCTGCTCGCGGCGCTCAGTATCGCCGGCATGGCCGGGATCGGCGGGATCGGCGGGATCGGGGGGATCGCCGCGCGCCGCCGCTTCCCGCAGGAGAGGCTCATGGCGGGCGTGCTGCTGGTCTGCCTGGCGCTGATCGCGCAGCCTCCGGGCCTCGCGCGGCTTCTCGGCCAGCTGCCGGTGGTCGGCGCCACGGCGATCCACCTGCACCACCGCAGCCTGATGCTGGTGACCTTCTGCGTCGCCTGGCTCGCCGCCTGCGAGATCGAGCGCCGGGCGCGGGGCGAGGGCCGCCGCTGGCCGGTCCTGGCCGCGGCGGCGCTCATCGGTGGGCTGCTGGTCTGGGGCTATGCCGCGCACCCCCACCCGCAGCAGCCCGAGCTGCTCGCCGGCTTCCGCCGGCAGTGGCTCGCCGGCCAGCTCGCGGCACTCGGCATCACCGCGGCGCTGCTCGTGCTCCCCTGGGGCCGATGGAGACAGTTGCGGCCCTGGGCCTTGGCTTCGGTGCTCGCCGTGGAGCTCCTGGCCGCCCACCGGCCGGCCCATCCGGCGGCGCCGCGGCGGCTCGCCTATCCGGTGACCCCGCCGGTCCGGTTCCTCCTGGACCGTCTCGGCGACGACCGCATGGTGGGGATCGGCAACACCTTCCTCCCCAACTTCCCCGCGGCCTACGGGCTGAACGACGCCCGCATCGACAACCCGTCGCTCCCCGCCGGCTATGCCCACATCCTGGGCAGGCTGCAGAGGAGCCGGAACATGACATCGGTCTCCGCCCGCCCCCTGCACCCCCTCTATGACCTGCTGGGCGTGCGCTATCTGATGACGCGGGCCGGCGTCTCGCTGCCGCTGCGCCTGGCTTTCGAGCACCCCGCGGCCTGGGTCTACGAGCGCCCCCGGACGCTGCCGCGCCTCTTCCTGCCGGAGGCGGCGAAGATCCACCGTAACGAAGACCTGACGCAGTGGCTCGACAGCAACCCCGACTTCGCGGCGCTGGCGCTCGCGCAGGAGAGCCCGGATCGGCAGAGGGACTGGCGGGCGCGCGCCTCGGGAGCCTCGGCGCTCCTCTTCTCCCTGCCGGAGCCGGCGCACGTCGACGCCCGGGCGCTCTTCCTCGAGCGGCGCCTGGTGGCTTCCAGTGTCCACCAGGACGGTCACTGGCGCCTCCTGGTCGACGGCGAGCCGGCGCCGACCCTCTTCGCCAACGGCCCCTTCGTCGCCGCCTGGCTGCCGCCTGGGGACCGGGAGCTCGACCTGCTCTACCGGCCCGCCGTCTTCGTCCTCGGCTGCGCGCTCGCCGCCCTGGCGCTGGCCGCGGCCGCGG
>JBKKAU010000797.1:0-16080 GCA_046714475.1 Thermoanaerobaculia bacterium | reverse complement strand
TCGGCGGTTGCTGATGCTCCGGTCGCTTGCCCATCGCCATGGCCGCATCTCCTCAGGATACGAGGAAAGTCTACAGGCGAAACTTTCAGCGTTCAAGGCACGACGCGACGACTTCCACCACGGGCTGTTAGGGGCAGGTGCTGCGTTGCCTTCTGCCTCCCCTACTATGTATACGGATGAGCCCGCCAAAACGTCGCGGGTTCCGGACAATTTTCCCGAAATCTGGCAGAGATTCGAGCGGGGAGGAGTCTCCCGGATTCCGAGGCGAGGGACCGGAAGGCGGCTGGGCGACTCAGATCGCGGGGCGAGTCTCCCCGATCTGAAGGCGGAAGACGCCGATCCGGATCGGGACGATCCGGAAACCGGGGCGAGAGGCTCCGGAGGGTTCCCGGGAGGCCCGGAGACCGGCTGGGCGACGCAGATCCCAGGGCGAGCGGCTCCGATCCCGGGGCGGGAGACCTGGAAGGTGGGTACCTACTATAGGCCCCTCCTATGACGCCGCTTTCGAGCGGGCGCTGGCCGCGACCCTCGATCAAGTGTCATACATCTTTGAAGATGATGAAGTCCGGCTCCCTGCCCAGGCTCATCGTCTCGTTACCTTGTATAGGAGCCTCCTTCGGCAGAGTTGGTCTCTACGCTATAAAGATCCGGCGGCATGGTCTACCTTGGTCGACGTGCAACGCTTGTTGCCGATGCCTTGAGCCCCGGTCGGTATGGCGCAAGGAAAGTTGCGGACTGGCAGAGCCAGGCCTGGGCTGAGTTAGGAAACGCTCACCGTGTTGTGGGGTGACTATGAGGCTGCGGATGTAGCCTTCAAGCACGCTATTGAGCTATCGTTACAAGGCTTTCAGGGTGACCTTCTTGAGGCCCGCCGCCTTGACCTCCAAGCGTCTCTGTCGATGGCTCGACGGCAGCTAGAGACGGCTGGCGCACAGATTGATATGGCCTATGAGCTTTGCCTACGGCACGAGGATCGACACCTCGCTGGCCGAGCGCTTATCAGAAAAGGGGTCGTCATCGGCTACGGCGGCAATCCTGAAAAGTGCATGTATCTGATCCGGAGAGGCCTTGCTTGGATCGATGCAGACCGCGAGCCCGAGCTGCCCGGGTTCGCGATTCACAATCTTGCCTATTTCCTGAAGGAGTCTGGTCGGTGGCAGGAAGCGCGGGCCACCCTCACAAGCTCAGTGACCCGCTGGTGGAACACTGATGGCCAAATTGGTTTGCTCCGGCGTCGTTGGCTCGAAGGGGAGGTTCTTTCGGGTCTGGGTGACCACGACAGTGCTGAGCAGGTACTGCTGGAGGTCAAAGGGCGATTTGAACGGGCAGGGCTTTACTACCAGGCTGCAGTCATCTAGCAGCTATGTTGATGGTTGCAGGTGTACGTGCTGTCGAGCACTCCGTTGGGGCCGTAGCCGTTGCAGCAGTCGGGGAACCACCCCGACTTGCCGCCGTCGATGGTGTCCTCGCAGGTGGATACCGTCCAATAGGCCGAATTTTTGTTGCACTTGTTCAGGTCTTCTCTCGTCACCCATTCCACCTTGTGGTGCGAGCAGCTGAACGCGGAGCCATTGCCGTACGTGCCGCGGAGCTCGCGGGATGTTTCGATCCAGTTCGGCGTGCAGTTCATGCAGGCCGAGCTGGCGTTGCCGCAGGTGGTCCAGTTTTCGGAGATGCAGCCGCCGTCGGGCGTCCACCCGAAGCACACCGTACACGCATAGTCACAATCCGCGAACGGGCTGCACTCGGAGGCGCAGGTCCCTTGCGCCCGCGCGTCCGTGGAGAAGAGAAGAATGAGCGGCAGGACCAGCAGGATCGGGAGGGAAGAACGCGAGATGGGTCTCATGGTTGAAGTCTCCTTTCGCAGAGTGGTGGGGTACTTACGATTAAGATCACCCTCATGTTATTTGGTGCTTCAGGAAGGTGGATAAGAGCCCTGCCCTGGGATGTGAGATGCCGGATCGCCGCAAAGAGCGGTGAATGGGTCAACTTCTGATCCGCCTCTCCCCGCCCTTTCTTCCCCGGGTAGCGTCCCCCTCTCCGGGCGCTGACACTTTGTGGCAGCTTGGGCTGCCCCGTTTTGTCATGGCCGGGTACGCATATAGATCAGGAAGCCTTACGCAGTCTGTGAAATCGCTGTTGGGAACCGCTGGCCCAGGGTTTGCTCTTTAGGGGTACCCAGAGACAGCGATCAAATCACGGCGTGACCGTCCCGGAGACGGGGTCGCCCTTTATCTGATGTTCTTGTCGTTCTTGACAGGCGCCACATGAAGATACGTATATCCAAGCGGCCGGTTCGCGGGTTCACCTTTATCGAGATCCTGGTCGTGATCGCCTTCGCCGGCATCCTGCTCGCGTTCACGGCGCCGTCCATGCTGCAGGCGATCCGGCGCGCCAAGATCATGGGCGCCACGCAGTCCACCTCGCAGCTGCTGCAGGTGGCCCGGCTGAATTCGATCAAGCAGTTCCGGCGCGCCATCGTCCACATCGATCCGCCGGGCGTCGAGCCCGGGGCTCCCGTCGACAACCCGGTCACGCTCCTCAAGGCGTTCGTCGACCGCAACGGCAACGCCGCCCCGGACGGCAGGGAGCTGCTCGGCGCCGTGGAGCTGCCGGACGATCTCGACGTCTCCGTCGTCGGCTTCTCTCCCGATCCCCGCGACCCGGACCTGCCGAACACGGCGGTCTTCAACCCCAACGGCACCATGCTCGACGCTGGCGCGTTCCGTTTCGCGGACGAGCGGGAGAACGAGCTGGAGACCCGGGTGCTCTCCCGCACCGACTTCCGCGTCCGCATCCAAAAGAAGGACAAGGACACCAATCAATGGCTGGACCAAGGGGAAGGAGCGACCCCATGGGAATGGTATTGAGGCGGCGGGACGCGCGGGCGGGCTTCTCCCTGATCGAGACGCTGATCGCGGCGGCGATCCTGCTGATCATCGCCCTCGGCCTGCTCCCGCTGTTCACCCAGGCGATCGTCAACAACTCGCTGGGCAACGACTACACGCAGGCGAGCACCCACTCCAAGGTCGAGCTCGAGACGCTGCAGAAGATGCCGTTCGAGAACCTGGACCTCGCCCTGGCCGACGGCCAGCTGCAGGCGGTCCGGGCGAGCTATCTCGAGCAGGGGATCGTCGGGCATCCCGTAGGCCCCCTCCGTTGGCTGGCCGACGAGCCGGACGGCCCGCTCTGGACGCGCACCACCCAGATCCGGCAGTACAACGTCCGGGCGCTGAGCGACGACGACTGGCGGTTCGAGGAGGACGAGCGCAAGCCCGGGGGCAACCCGGTCCTGGCGCCGGGCGAGCTCCTGGACGAGAACGCCAACTCCATCCAGATCAAATCGATCGAGGTGCAGCTGAACAGCAACAAACGCGACACCCCGTTGGGCGGGATCAACCGCATGACCTTCGTGTTGCTGAAGCCTTTCTAAGGAGCGGCGGACGTGAACGACTCGCGAAACGCATCGGGCCGCCGGGAGGGCGGGTTCACCCTGGTCGAGCTCACGATCACGCTGCTGGCCACCGTCATCGTGCTCCTCGGCATCCTGAGCCTGTTCGACTTCACCAACCGGCTGTCGCGGGTGCAGGGCCATGTGTCCGGCATGCAGCACTCGCTGCGGGTCTCGCAGCTCGAGGTCGAAAGGGTCGTCCGCATGGCCGGCCGCGGCGGGCTCCCGGCCGTGCGCCAGACGCCGCCCGGAGGGGCGCTCTGGGTCGCCAACAACGTGGCCGAAGGGACCACGATCGGCGACGCCGGCACGCCCGAGGTGGCCGAAGGCACGGACGTGCTGACCGTCCGCGGCGCCTTCGACACGCCGATCTATCAGATCAGCCACGCTCCGGGGACGCTGGTCTACTTCGACAACGCCGGCCAGGTCACCACCAACCCCGGACAGGCCGTCTCGGGCCGGCTGCAGGTCACCTGGGAGACGCCGACGACACGGATCCCCCAGAGCCTCGAGCCGCTGCGGGAGGCGATCAAGTTGGAGATCCCCGAAGCCCTGGTGCTGGTCAACTGGCGCAGCTCCGGCGTCTACGCCGTGGTGGCGCTCGACACGGCCAATTCCTCCGTCGCCGCCGACGGCAGCGTGGCCACCATCGCCTTCACGATCTCCGGCAACGCCCTCGCCGCCCAATACGCGCGGCTGTCGCCCAACGGCGTCTTCCCGGCGGCGATGTCGAACGTGAGCTCCCTGGGGATCCTGGAAGAGCACCGGTACTACATCCGCGCGGTCGACGGCTTCGCGCCGCGGCTGACGCTCGCCCGCGCCCTGCCCGCCACCAACATCGCCTACGGCCCGGAGGACGGCGCCAACGAGGCCAACTGGGCGCTGGACGTCGCCGACAACGTCATAGACCTGCAGGTCGCGCTGGGGCTCGACACGGCGGACCACGTGCCGCGGGCGCGCCCCGCCGGCGCGCCGGCGGAGCCTCTGAACCTGACCTCCATCGCCGCCGACCCGGTCAACGGCTACATCTCCGAGGCCGCCGACGGCGACGACGACGACTGGCTGTTCAACAGCGCCGCCGACGACCGCGCCGACGCGGTGTGGCTCAACGCGCTCCCCTACTACGCGCGGATGACCTTCCTCGTCCGCACCGAGCGGCCCGACGCGGGCCTCTACCAGGCGCCGTTGCTCGTCAACCTGGAGGACCGCGAGTACCAGCCCAACCATCCGCTCAATTCGGCCGTCGACCGCCGGTACCGGCGGCGCGCCCTGCAGACGGTCATCAACCTGAGGAACCTGTGATGAAGCCTTCCGTTGTAGTCGTCGAACCCCCGCGCGGCGAACGCGGCAGCGCCTACATCGCCGTGCTGCTGGCGCTGGTGGTGCTGACCATCCTCGCCCTCGCCCTGGTCTTCCTGACGCAGACGGAGGTGCAGCTGGGCTCCAACGAGCGCACCATCAACCGCACCTTTTTCGCCGCCGAGTCGGGGCTCGCCGTCTCCGCCGCCCGGGCGCTGACCGTCCGCGAGTACGAGCCGTTCACCTATCTCCAGAACGAGTCGGAGCTCGGCATCGCCGGCGGCCAGCGGATGGCCGACGAGGTGCGGCTCACCCTGCTCGCGCCGCTGGCCAAGGAGCCGTGCGACTGGTGCCCGCGCAACGCCAACAACGCGAGGTTTTTCAAGATCAATCACGCGGTGGCCGCCACCTCCCGCCGCGTGGCCTGGAGCGGCGACGAAAACTCCAGGCCGCAGGACGACCCCGGCATGCAGACGCTGTCGGAGACGCGGCTGAGCGTCATGTACGAGTTCCAGCCGGCCCTGGACCCGCCGCCGCAGTCGATTGAGGACCGGGACCAGATCTCGGAGATCGCCAAAGTCCAGTACGGCAAGCAGTGATCGTTTCATTTTCTATTTCTGGAGAGGACCATGCGCGCGCTCACATCACGCTCCATCGGTAGCGGAAAAGCCTTGCTCGCGGCGTTCTCGCTGTCCCTGCTCGCCTCCGCCCCGGCGGCCTTCGGCGACGACCGCGACCTGCTGCGGGACACGACCGGCAAACCCTACGTCTTCATCGTGCTCGACACCTCGGGCTCGATGAACTGGACGCCCAAGTGCACGCAGGCGCAGTTCACCGCCGGCGAGTGCGACCTGCTGTGCCCGAACGGCGACTGCTTCGCGCCGCTCCAGGCCGACGATCCCAATTCCAAGTTCTATCAGGCCAAAGAGGCGTTGTACGAGGTCCTCAAGGACGTCAGCGACGTCCACTTCGGCTTTGCCACCTACAACCAGGACAAGCTGTACGTCGAGTCCAAGCACTGGCTCTACAAGCCGGCCACCGCCGGCGTCACGCTGCCCGCCAGCGGCTCCGCCGGCGCGCTCACCTTCCCGGTGATCGGCGCGGAAGAGGTCTTCGGCAAGCTGCTGGAAGCGCCGGTGAGCTGCGACCCCAGCAACAACGCCAACAACTCCCTGCACCGGACCGGCTGCTACTCGAACGTGCCCGCGAACCTCAGCGACGCCTGGGGCACGGCCCGCATCCGGCGCGTCCCCAAAGGCGGTCTGCAGTTCAACGAGGACCTCACCTTCTACATCCGCCACGGCAACAACCGCTACCGGGTCCGCTACCGGCCGGTCTCCGGGCCGGCGCTCGGCGCGTCGCAGATCCAGGTGAGGGTCAAGGTCGACCGCTGCACCGACAGCAACGGCACGGGCTGCAACAGCACGTCGGCGCTCGGCGAGCCGACCGTCACCTTCGACCTCGCGCGGCTGCCCAACGGCGCCGCCAAGGAATTCCTGGTCTGGGACGCCGCCGGCAACACCCCGAACACCACGCACACCCAGAACAGCCCGTCGGTCACCTTCTTCCCCCAGTCCCTGGGCGACCATACGGCCGACGGCAACAGCACCTGCCTGGGCTGGGACCCCAACAACGACGTATCGCTCGACTTCTCGCCCAGCAACACCGCCAACCCGCGGTACAACTGGCGCTGGCCGACCGACAGCTCGGACCTGCGCGGCCCCCTGTTCTCCATCGGCGACATGGTGCCGCTCGACTGGAAGACCGACCACAGGACGGACGTCCTGCGCCGGCTGGCCCCCAACACCGCCCTGGGAGCGACGACGCCGGACTTCCGGACCTCTCCCTACCTGCGCGACCTGCCGCAGTCCGGCG
Source organism: Thermoanaerobaculia bacterium (assembly GCA_046714475.1). Classification (GTDB taxonomy): domain Bacteria; phylum Acidobacteriota; class Thermoanaerobaculia; order Multivoradales; family UBA5704; genus DASPJI01. The sequence goes on along the minus strand of JBKKAU010000797.1, from coordinate 9,455 downwards.
AGGGCTTCCTCCGCCTCAAGGATGAAGCGGCCCGCCCCTTCGTCGCTTCGGGCGCCACGCCGCTCGGCAACTCCGTCCGCTCGTTCCGCACCTGGTACTCCGGCTGCGCCAACGGCAACTGCCCGCACGGCACCGGCTGGAAGCACTTCGCCGGCGCCGCGGACCCCGACTGGGGGTGCCGCAAGAAGTTCCTGCTGATCCTCACCGACGGCGACGACACCTGCCCCGGCGCCGACGCCTGCTCCGGCACGGCCGGGCTGCGCGCGCAGGAGGGCATCCTCACCTACGTCGTCGCCTTCGGCGTCGAGAACAGCCCCGGCAACCGGCTCAACTGCATGGCCGCCAACGGCGGCACCGGCGATCCGATCTATCCGCAGAACAAGCAGGAGCTGATCAACGCGCTGACCAACATCTTCGGCCAGATCCGCGAGCAGACGAGCACCTTCGCCTCCGCCGCGGTGCCCACGGTCCAGGCCGAGGTGGCCGACAAGATCTACATCTCGAACTTCACGCCGCTCAATGGCGCCGCGGTCTGGGACGGCCACGTCGACGCCTATCTCAAGCCGCTGCCCCTGACCCCGGCCCGGACGCCGGACAGGAACAAGGCCTGCCCGGCGCCGGGCAGCCCGCACCGCGGCTCCTGCCACCTCTGGGACGCCGGCCAGGTGCTCGTCGGACAGGCGCCGGACCAGGACGACCTCCAGGTCGCGTCGCTCACCCCCGACGTCCTGCGGCTGGGCGTCAACACCAACCAGCGGCGCGTCTTCTATGGCAAGGCGCAGAACGGCAACGCCATCCCGTCCAAGCTGCGGCTGCTCGCGCCGCCGACGGGCAACCCGGCGTCGGACGCCGACTGGCTCGACCTCTTCCTGGGCTTCAAGGTCCCGTCGACCACCGGCGCCGAGCGCAACGCCTCCGCCGGCCGCTCCAAGGAGATCATCAAGGAGACGCTGCAGATCAAGGAGTCGACCGTCCAGCTGCCCAACCAGGCGCCGAAGGACATCCGCTACGTCCTCGGCGACACGTTCCACGCCGACCCGGTGGTCGTCGACCGGCCTGGCGACTTCGACCGCTTCGCGCTCGACCTCTACGGCGACGGCGACCCCTGGACCTGCTCCACCAACGACCGCGGCTACCGCTGCTTCGTCGAGCGCCACGAGCAGCGGCGCAAGATGCTCGCCGTCGCCAGCAACGACGGCCAGCTCCACTTCTTCGACGCCGGCATCTGGGAAGGGACGCTGCAAAAGGGCAAGTTCAACGACGGCACCGGCACCGAGCTGTTCTCCTACATCCCGCGGCAGGCGCTGCCGATCGTCCGCGACCTGGCCGAGAACGACCGGCAGGTCTTCTCGCTCGACAGCACGCCGCGGCTCGAAGAGGCGTTCATCGACACCGGGCACAACGGCGCGCCCGACCCCGACGACCGCCAGTGGCGCACCGTGGTGATCGGCGGCTTCCGTGAAGGGGGCGATCCGATCAGCAGCTCGCGCATGACCGATTTCGTCAGCGGCTACTACGCCCTGGACCTCACCCAGCCCGACACCCTGGACGGCGACAACCTGCCGCCCCCCGGCAAGGTCGTCCCGACCTGCCTGTCGCTGGACAACCAGGTCAAGAGCGGCTGCGACTCCCCCTTCCCCGCCCTGCTCTGGGAGTTCACCGACTCCTGGGGGAGCGCGCGCATGGACGAGGACGACAACGGCTTCCCCGACCTCGGCGAGACCTGGTCGGTGCCGACGGTCGGCCGCATCCGGGTGACCGAGAACAACGTGCCGGTCGACAAGTACGTCGCCATCTTCGGCGGCGGCATGGACGCCGAGAGCAAGGCCGTCCCGCGGCGCGGCAACTGGCTCTACATCGTCGACATCGAGACCGGCAGGACGATCTACAAGCGCCGCCTGCAGGGCGCGGCCCCGGCCGATCCGGCGGTGGTCGACAGCAACTCCGACGGCTACCTGGACACCGTCTACATCGCCACCACCGCGGGCTACCTCTACAAGGCCGACCTCAGCACCGCGGCCCCGCTGCAGAACGTGACGATAGCGAAGAGGTTCACCATCCCCGACCAGGCCGCCGACTTCCTGGCGCCGCGCGTCACCAGCGCCGACTGGGAGCCCTTCCCGATCTTCGACACGCTGGGCAAACCGATCTACTTCGCGCCCACCGCGCTCTACGTGTCGAAGCTGGACACCGTGGCGCTCGCCTTCGGCACCGGCGACCGCGAGGACCTGTGGGACCTCGGCCTGGTGGAGGGGCGGTTCTACATGATCGCGGACGAGAGCTACAAGAAAGGCCAGGCCGGCCTGCCGAGGAACGAGAGCCAGTACAAGCAGATCACCCCCTCGGGCGCCGCCGCGGCCGCCAACGCCAACTTCGTCGTCAACCCCGAGACCGGCAAGCGCAACGGCTGGTACATGCGGCTCGAAGCCAACGAGCGCCTGATCGCGCCGGCGTTCGGCCTGATGGGACTGGTGAGCTACTCCACCTACGAGCCGCAGATCCGGATCACTGGCGGCAGCGGCACGCCGGTCTGCGGCCGTACCGGCACCACCCGCTTCTACACGGTCTTCGCCGACAACGCCGACGCCATGCTGCGGGACGCCGACGGCGACCGGATCCGTTACCGCGAGGTGCCGATCTTCGTCGCGCCGCCGACCGTGGCCTCCGGACAGACCGGCAACGCCTCGAGCGGCGGCCGCCACGCCGACCAGCTGCAGGACTTCCAGCTGGACATCATGAACGAGCTCAAGCGCTTCTGCCCGGCGGGCTCCAAGTTCGGCAACTACTGGTACAGCGTCAGCGCCATGGGGGCCGACGTCACCTACCAGGACATCGCCGCGGTCCCCGTCTGCATCCTGCAGAGAAACTGGAAGACGAACTGATGAAAACCGGACAGCCCTTCATCCCCATCCGGCGGGCCGCCGCCGGCCTTCTTCTCCTCGCCTCCTGGGCGCTCGCCGCCGCCCCGGCGGCGGCCGACAGGCTGGTGACCCGCGAAGGCGGGCGCGTCGAGACCCAGGGTCCGTGGCAGGTCAAAGGCAAGCTGGTGGTCTTCACCCGTCCGGACGGCAGCCTCGCCTCCCTGCGGCTGGCCGCCGTCGACCTGCCGGCCAGCGAGCAGGCCACCGCGCAGGCGAAGGAGGCGCGGGAAAACCCGCCGCCGCCGCCGGCGCCGGTCAAACGCAAATCGATCGTGTCGTTGACCGACGCCGACTTCCGCAAGGTGGAGCCGCCCCCGTCGCCGTCGACCTCGGCGGGCGCGCCGCCGGCTCCCGCGGCTCCCGCGGCTCCTGGAGAACCCGCGGCGGCCGCGTCCCGGCAGGCGGTGAGAGTCCGCGACTGGGACCAGCTGGCCAGCCCCGAAGGCAACGGCCTGTTCGTCACTGGCACCCTGGAGAACACGGCCGATTCCCTCGCCACCCACGTCGAGCTGACGGTCGAGCTCTTCAACGAAGAGAAAGAGAGCCTGGGGACCGCCCCGGCGGTGCTGAGCTCGACCGGCATCCCGCCCGGCGGCACGGCGGCATTCCGCGCCCCCTTCCCCAACCTCTTCACCTTCGCCGATGCGCGCTTCAACATCGTCAGCCGCGGCGTGATCGTAACCCCGACGTCCGAAGCGATGGCCCCGGCCGCCAACCAACCGTAAGAGGGAGGCACGCAACCATGAGGAAGAGATCCCCGCGTGCGGTCTCTGGGATGACGGGTGCGGCGCTGGCCGCCCTGTTCGTCCCCCTGCTCGTTTCGACACCGGCCGGCGCCGACTGGCTGGTGACCCGCGAGGGCGCCAAGGTCGAGACCCAGGGGCCGTGGAAGGTCAAGGGCAAGCTCGTGGTCTTCACCCGGCCGGACGATACCCTCGCCTCGCTGCGCCTCGCCGAGGTCGACCTCGAAGCGAGCGAGCGCGCCACCGCCGCCCCCGCGGTCCAGCCGCCGCCGCCGACGGCGCCGGAAAAGCCCCGCGAGAAGAAGTGGGTGCTGACCGACGCCTCCTTCCCGCGCAAGCCCGAGGCGCCGTCCGCCCCGTCCGCTTCCTCCGAGCCGCCCGCCGCGGTCGCCCCCGGCGGCGAAAAGGCGGAGCCGGGCAAAAGCCCCGTCACGATCGGCTCCTGGCGTCAGGAGGCACGCCTGGAGAAGGACGGCCTCGACATCCTGGGCGTCCTGCAGAACAACGGCGAGCACCTTGCCGAGCAGGTGACGCTGACCGTCGAGCTGGTCGACCTGAACGGCACCCTCCTCGGCGCCAGCACCGCCCTGCTGAGCGCTCCCAACATCCGTCCCGGCGGCGGAGTGACCTTCCGCGCCACCTTCCCCGGCCTCTTCGCCTTCGCCGAAGCCCGCTTCGACATCCGCAACCAGAGGTTGATGGAGGCCCCGCCGCCGGCCTCCCCGGGCCAGACGACTCCCTGAGGGCGCAATGAATTGCGCCCCTGCACCGGAATCCCTCTGATGTAGGGGCGGGGCTTGTCCCCGCCCGGCCCCCCGGCTCCATAGGCGCTAACTTGCCTCGCGAGAGGGTGGTGGTGCCTCCCCCCCTGGATGGGTGGGTGGTAGGGAGCGGGGGAGGTCAGGTGGGGGGCTTTTTCGCGGTACGCGCTCTCGGCTCTGCGCTGATTCCGCCCACAAAATCAAAGACTTGGCTGCGTTGGAATCTGGTGGTATCCGGCGTCGCCCGAAGAGAACCCCCCACCTGACCTCCCCCTCTCCCTACCGCCCTCCCGCCCAGGGGGGGAGGCACCACCGCCCTCTCTCAGCCAAAGTTAGCCTATGGGGGACGGGGGGGTGAGGGCTCTTCGGGGGCCCCGCCCCTACCAGGGCACCAGCGTCGGCCGGAACGTCCCCGTCATCCCGATCGTCCGCTCGATCTGCCCGGGGGTGAAGTGCTCCATGCACCGGTCGTCCGAATAGTTCATGAAGTTGCGCACGTCGTCGAACCCCTCCTGGAACGGGCAGGTGTCGACGTTCTCGGGGCAGTCGAATTGGGGCGCCGCCTGGGCCGGGGTGTCGTCGACGTGGTCGCCGGTCGGGCTGCCGCACGCGCCCTGGAAGGTGTGGTAGAGGCCGAGATAGTGCCCCACCTCGTGGGCCCCGAGGCCGTAGGTGTTGTACCAGGGCTCCGCGCCTCCGGGAATGGCGTCGGGGTGGATCTGGACGCCGTGCAGGAAGCTGCCCTCCTCGTACTGGGACGGAAAGGTCGAGTAGCCGAGCACATAGTTCCGGGTCTGCGGGATGTAGGGCTTGCAGACGTACATGTTGAGGACCCTCTTCGGGTCCCTGGCGAGGCGCCGCTTCATCGCCCTCTCGGTGGGGGTCTCCGGTCCGCAGTTGTTGTGCCAGGCGGGCCTGTCGGTGCGGTCGATCCGTTCCAGGTAGAAGGAGTACGGGGAACCGCGGAACGCCCAGTTGAGGTGGCGCATCATCGTCCCGATCTGCTTCCTGGAGACCTGCCCCTGCTGTCCCGCGGTGACCACGTGGAACGCGACCGGGATCCGGACCGGCTGCACGTCGGCCTTGCCGCGCGCGCGGTAGCCCTCGACGAGCCGCTCGATCCACCGCGCCGTCTCCGGGTCCACGTCGGGAACGCCGCACATCGCCGCGGGCTCCTGCGCCAGGACAGGGCCGCACAGCAACAGGCTCGAGATCACCAGGAACGCCAACTTCTCCCGCATCGACACGCTCCTTCCCCCCGGAGGTGGGGATGATGGACAGATTATAGGAGCCAGGTCGGCTACAATCCGCGCTCACTCAAAAGGGAGTCCACCATGAAGAAGACGAAGAAGCTGACGCTGACCCGTGAAACCCTGCGTACCCTGGACCGCGCCGGCCTGGTCAACGCCGCTGGAGGGACCACGGTCGTGGACCTCTCGGCACAAGGCGTGGAATGCGGCGGACCGAGCTACTGCTGCTCCATGGAGTGCACCATGGAGTGCACCTCTACCCTGTACACCGCCGCAGACTGCGTGTAGACGTCAGCCAAGCTTTGAATACGCCCGTAGAACCTTGCAGAACGCCAATCAAGCTTCGTAGACGTCCGTCAAACCTCGTAGACGCCCGTAGAAGTTTGAATACGGCCGTACAAGACAGAATAGGACCATCCAAGGTTGAAATAAGACGTACGAAGTTCAAACAGGACCTACGGAGTTTAAATGGCTCCGTAGAGGTTTGTTTCAGGCTCTACGAAGTTTGAATGGCGTCTTCACGGCTTGCCGGGCGTCTACGAGGCTCGCCGGACGTCTGGTCGGCTTGCTCGGGGAGCGGTGAGGAAGAAGTTTGCCGCGGGAGGGGAGACTGCGGTAGATTGAGAGAGGAGGGCGTGTGGCCAGTACGCCCTCCGGGTACAGCTACATCAGGTTAGTTGACGTCCGTCTTGACGGTCCCCTCCGGAGGCGCCCCGGGTTTCCGGGAGCGCTTCCGGCGGGGGGTTATCCCGAACTCCACCAGCTTCTCGCTCGTGTTGCCGTAGACCGACCGCAGTCCTTCGCGGATGCGTGTCGCCAGGTGTCTGCCCTCGGTCATCCGCTTCGCGATCTCTTGGCTCGTCTGCTGCGCGATGGCTTTCTGGGCGTCCTGCTGGATCCGGAGCGAGCGGACCTCGGTCAGGATCGTCTTGAGCTCCTGGCAGGGAGCCTCCAGGTAGGTCAGCTCCGGCTTGCCGTCCGAAGCCGTGACCACCTGCTCCCAGTGGTCGATATTGTCGGCGTTGCTTCCGTTCATCGTTGTCTCCTTTCTTTGTCGTGGTTTAGGTTGAAGCGGAGCGGCCTACCCGAGCTGCTCCGCCAGGTCGAACACCGCCTCGGTCAGATCCGCCAGCTTGCGCCCCGACCGCGACGTGCCGTGCAGCGTCACGGTCATCTGGCTCCCCTGCGTCACGAGGCTGACGAGCACCTTCCGGACCTGGGCGAGGTGCATGACGTGGAACCCGTACGTCGCCATGGATACGGCGTCGGCGAACTTCCGGGTGCGGGCGATCGACCGCCAATCCGCCCGCAGCCTCCAGCCGGGGAGCGCCTTGAGGCGTTCCTGGACGCGCTCGGACTTCAGCTTCTCGTTCGGACGGCGCGGCGGCAGGAGCTTCTTGCCGCTCGTCCGGCGGGCGTTGGCCCGCCGCCTCTCCCTCTTCTCCTTCCGCTCGTCCCGCGGCGAAAGGACAACCTCCTGAGCTTCGTTCATACATGTCCTCCTTTCGGGCTTTCGCCCTCGTAAATCTCGACTACCACTATGGCGTCGAGAATGTTGCTTCCAGTGGCTCGACGTAAAGATTCTGCCCATGAGTTTCCATAAATGTCAATACCTACTCCGAAACATCTTGAAGCAAAGCGGCTGTAGAGCGGTTGATCTGGCTTTACTAGTACTTCTTCAGGCTATGTTTTGTCGCTTAAGATGATTTGACGTATAGTTGTCTCCATCGGAAACTCTGGTAGCACGAAGGGGAGGAGGATGGGAGTAGGCTTTGGATGTCGTTGCGTGCCTGTAGGGATAGGGCTTTCGTGAACCGAGGTGGGATCTGTGGGCCTGGCTTGCGACTCGAGTGGAGGTATCGCAAGGACAGGCCATTGCATCCGCGGGCGAGGGGGGCCAATGCCGGTCCTACGGCTCGATCCGCGGGAGATACAGGAGGTTTGTCATGTCTCGACGGAACCTGCGGCGGGCCCTCGCCGTCTCCGCCCTGGCGCTCACCCTGACGCTCTGGGCCCCCGTCCGGACCGAGGCCGCCAGCTTCGAAGCCTGGGAGATGGCCTCGCTCTGGGAGCGGGGATGGTCCTGGCTGGCGGGGCTCTGGGAGAAGCAGGGGCCGATGATCGACCCGAATGGCTCTCCGGGCAATCAAGAGCCCCCGAGTAGCCCGAACGGTGGAACCGGATCCAACCCGGTGCCGGAGGATGGGAGTGGCGATCAAGGCCCGATGATCGACCCGAACGGTTAACGAGAACCTGGTGCTGGGGCAATGCCCTGGCGCCAGGGTTCCTGCCTATCAAGATCCGTGGGATACTCCTCCGGCGCAGCTTCTCAATAAATTGGAGGACTTGGTTGGAGGCCCATCCCACCGCGGCCCGGTTGGAAGAGATGTTGAAGGGCGAGTTGCCGGAAGAGCAACTCCAGGGATTGGTGTCTCATCTGGCGGGCTGTGCCCGTTGCTGCCGTGTGGTGCTCCCCAGGGTTGGGGCGCTGCGAGGTAGGCTGGACGGAGAGCCCGAACTGTCACGGCCCGAACTGGATCCCGGGTCCGACCTTTACCGCGTCCTCGCCGTGGCTCGCCGGGAGCGGGTGAGAATAGAGCAGGCCTACTTCTTTCTCGTTGAGAATGGTCCCTTGGCGCTGGTGGACGGCCCTTGGCGCCTGCGGGGGCTTCCTGCCTACGAGGCGCTCCTGCTCCGAAGCTGGGAGCTCCGCTTGGACGATCCTCCCCAAGCTGTCGAATTGGTGAAGTACGCCACCTTGATTGCGGACAAGTTGAGGTCCAGGCGATTTGGGGATCAGCTCACCGCGGACCTCCGTTGCCGTGCCTGGGCGGTGCTCAGCAACGCATACCGTGTCGCGGGTAATCTTCCGACCTCGGAGTCGGCTCTGGCGACCGCGTTCTACTACTTCAACCAGGGCTCCCAGGACGAGTTGCTCCTCGCCCGCCTCACCGATTTCCAGGCCTCACTATTCGCGGATCAAAGGCATTTCGACGCCGCGCTTGAGCTCTTGGCGGTCGTCCACAAAATTTATTGCGCTCACGGCGAGACACACCTCGCGGGACGAGCCTTGATCAGCCAAGGGATCTACGCGGGCTACGCGGGGAACCGGGAGCGCGGAATCCAGTTGATGTCCGATGGACTGCGCCAGATCGATGCTCGACGCGACCCTCGGCTGGCGTTGTCGACCGCGCACAACATAGCCTTCCTTTTAGTGGAGATCGGACGTTATCGCGATGCTCGAATCCTTCTGCGCGGAACTCTCTGGCGCTCCGACCTGAAACTCCGCCGGATCGATCACATCAAGCTCCGCTGGATCGAGGGACGGGCGAACTTCGGCCTGGGCAAGCTCGACCTCGCGGCACGCGACTTCCAGGCGGTACGGGCCGAGTTCCAGGAATTGGAAATGCGCTACCAGGCCGCTCTCGCCGCCCTGGACCTCTCTCTCGTCCTCCTGCTGGAAAACAGGACCGTCGAGGCGCGCGCTACCGTTCTGGAGGCGGTGAAGGTCTTCCGCGAGTTGGAGATCAGCCAGGAGGTCTTGAACTCGGTGATTGTCTTGAACGAGGCCTTCGAGAGAGAGGTGATGGCGATAGCCCTTCTCAAGAAGACCTTGGAGGACCTGCGGCGCGCGGAGCGCGATCCCTCCTGACGCTGGGCTCAGAGGGTGTCTCGAAAAGGTGAGCCGGCGTCGAGAAAGCCCTCACCCCCCTGGCCCGGGCGCTAGCTTTTGATAGGAAGAAGGGGGGCGGGAAGCCCGGAGGGCGCCCTTCTTTGTAG